>DLRV01000029.1 GCA_002500565.1 Holosporaceae bacterium UBA7879 | reverse complement strand
GAACCTCCGACCTCACGCTTATCAAGCGTGCGCTCTAACCAACTGAGCTACTAGCCCCTGTAATACTGAAGGAAATTACCATATTTTGTTTTTATTACAAGTAAAATTCTTTGCTTTAAAGAAACAACGAGAAAATCAAAAACAATGGTCCCAAAATTCCAAAAGACCACAACATGTAGCCAAAGAAGCTTGGCATTTTAACGCCTCTTTCTTCAGCAATTGATCGCACCATAAAATTAGGCGCATTTCCTATGTACGTCATAGCACCCATAAAAACAGCTCCAAAAGACAAGGCCTCCAAAGTATTGCTTAGTTCCCCTGTTAATCGAGCAGCCTCTCCCCCTGCCATATGGAAAAAAACCAGGTATGTAGGTGCATTATCAAGAAAACTTGATAGCAATCCAGATAACCAGAAATAAGCAAAGTTGTTTGGACCCTGGGCTGTATGGCTTAAATTAATCAACGACGCTAAGGCACCATCAGCGCCTGCATGTAAAATCATCACAACAGGCGTAACAGTCAAAAATATAAAGAAGAATATTTTAGCAATTTCAATGATCGGCTCCCATGAAAAGTGGTTCTTCTCCCGATCAGACTGTTTTGAAACAAGCACAGAAAAAACACCCATCAAAATTAAACCCATGTCTCGTGCGAGATCAGACAACGCTTTTTCAACACCTAAAACAGTAATTTGCATGTAATCTTTCCAAAGACCACTTGCCAGAACCAGGCTAATAACCCCCAGTAGTAATGGAATATTTCTTTTTCCATATAGCCTGAATGGCTCACGAATCGGTGCCATTTTCTTTTCTGCTTCACGACTGTAGTAATAGCTATCCAGCACATAATAAACTGTGACGAGAAAGCCAACAACAACGATAAACTCATCGGATAGGTTTTGCAGTGGCCAAAAAAACGGCACGCCATGCAGGTATCCTAAAAACAAGGGTGGGTCTCCTAAAGGCGAAAGACACCCCCCAATGTTTGCAACAAGAAAAATAAAAAAGATCACTGTATGACGTTGATATGTGCGCCATTTATTAGCACGCAATAAAACGGTTATCAAAAGCATAGAGGAACCCGTAGTTCCAATTACACTGGCCAATAAAGATCCAGCCACAAGTATCAAAACATTTGACTTTGGCGTACCGGTAAAAGGCCCTGTAATACGAACCCCGCCACTAATTGTAAAGAGGGCAAAAAGCAGGGATACAAAAGGAATATACTCATGCAGGACAGCTTCCATAAGAATATCCACCCCTGAACCTATGCCGTAACAACTTGCAAAGGCAATAAAAAAACCAAGGCCTATAGACCCAACAATAACCCCATAATGCTTGTGCCATAGCTTTGCGTTGATCAAAGGAAAAAGCGCAAGTGATAAAAGAATAAGCGCAAACGGAATACCCCAAAGTAAAGAAAGAGCCTCTCCATTTGGGGTCTGCGCCATAGCTGGCACTGGAGCTAAAAAACATGTTAAAAATAATGCAAAAATTCTCATCTTGTAAAAAACCTTTTCAGCACATTACACAATCTTATTCTTCATTGACAGCTCAGAGTTACTTATGCGATTGTTTAAAAAAATAATATCTAATATTTTCATGAAATTACTTACACTTTTCTTAACATTGGTTTTGCTCTCAGGCTGTGAAAACACCATAAACATTCGCGGCAACCTTCTTACAGCTGACGATATGAAAAAAATAAAAGTTGGCGAAACAAAAAAAGATGATCTTATGGTCATTGCAGGTCCACCAACTTATATTGAACAATATGGTGGTAAAGGGTGGTATTATATTGGTGAAGAAACCAGCACAACGTCTTTCTTAAATCCAGACATCAAGGAAAGAAAAGTTATTTACTTCGCTTTCAATGATCAAGACGTGGTGCAAAGAATTCAAATCCACGATGAAACAGAAGGGTTGGAAATTAAACCACTAGACGACAAAACGCCAACCCTTGGCCGTGACCCAGCATTGTTCAAGGAAATATTTGGCTCTATTGGAAAATACGACGAGGGCAAACACCGCGCTGGATATGTCTAAGAGTCTACCATAGGCCTGCCATGTCCTCATTAAGGTTTCATTTTCACGCAAGCCCCAAGCCTAAAGCCCAGGGTCTTCTTAAAACGCTTCAAAGACAATTCAAACAACACAGCCCAGAAGAAGCAACACATATCATTGTTCTTGGCGGGGATGGAACAATGCTTGCCGCTATGCATAAATACATGGGGACTGATAAAAAACTTTTTGGCATAAATTGCGGCACCGTTGGATTCATGATGAACCCTGCCGAAGAAATTGATTTGGTCAAAGATATCAACGCTGGCAATAGCCTAAAATTAAACCCATTAAAAATGACGGTTATTGATCAAAAAAATCAGATGCATACAGCGCATGGATTTAATGAAGTTTATGTATTTCGGCAAACACATCAAAGCGCAAAAATAGAAATTAGCATTGATCAAACTGTCGAGATGGAATGCCTTGTCGCCGATGGTCTGATTGTTGCAACACCCATGGGAAGCACAGCTTATAACTATTCTGCACGGGGTCCTATTCTCCCACTATCCAGTAACTTGCTTGCTCTTACCCCACTAAACCCATTTAGGCCAAGGCGTTGGCATGGTGCCCTTATCAAAAATGATAAGCATATTCATCTGCGTATCCACAATCCTTCTGAACGCCCTCTAAGCGCTGTGGCTGACAATATTGAAATTCGTGACGCAGCACAGGTAACGGTTGAGAAAGACGGCTCATGTTCTGTTGAAATTATTTATGCCAAAGGTTTTAACCTTGAACAAAAAATTCTAGCTGAACAGTTTCAGGCTTAATATTTTTTCTTTCTAAGGCGCACGTAATACGCACCTTCGCCACCATGCTCAGGCCTTGCCAAAGAATACCACTGAACATACTCACATAAACTATCTGACTCGATCCATATGGAAAAGCTTCTTTTCAATACGCCTCTTTCATCATTTTCGTTTGGTGCAGATCCCTTACCGGTAATAATCAAAAGTAGTTTTTTTCGCTGATCAATACTCTTTAAAATAAAATCAATGGTTCGTTCATAGGCATCCGCCTGCGTCAACCCATGCAGATCAAGCTTTCCTTGTACTTTCAAGTTCACTTGTTTTAACTCACGCCGAATGTCATGAATGCTTGATAAGAACTGTGGTCTCTTTTTAACAGCACTTCGATCACTCAGGTGGGACAAAGCAGTTCGTTTTTTCTCTGTCTCTTTTTTATCCTTTATTGGCACTTCGTCAAAGCGGGTTGCTAAAAACCGCTGATCAGTCTTTTTATCCTCATAAGCCTGAACAGTTTTGGTATAAGCATGCCAAACTAAATCATCTTTATCAGTCATAGAGCAACAGATTTAGGGGGCATAACAGTTTTAGGCAATAGGACAAATAGTTGCCCCCTAGACTTCATATGCCCCGCATAACGCTCTGCCTTTTTTCCTCTTCCCCAGAACAAATCACCTCGAAGAGGTCCCTTAATTGCGCCACCTGTGTCGGCTGCAATAACAAATTTATTTAAAATCTTCTCATTCTCAAGCGGATCTTGAAAAATAATCCACATTGGCAAACCCATCGGGTAGATGGATCGATCCACAGCAATGTTATGTTCAGGAACAAGTGGAATGCCCATTGTACCAATTGGGCCAGAGCCTTTAAGCTCTCTGAAAAATATATAAGATGGGTTTTCATTAAGAACTCCTTTGATCTTTTCAGGATTATCGCGCAACCACTTTTTGATGAATTGCATGCTCATTTCTTCTTTCGTACCAATCCCCATATCAAGCAAAGTACGACCAATTGAAACATAAGGCCGCCCATTTTGTTCAGCATAGCCAACCCGCATAGACGTCCCATCCGCCATCTGTACAAATCCAGAACCTTGGATATGCAAAAAAAAGGCATCAATTTCACTGTCAACCCATACAAGCGGTTCAAGATCTTTGCTGCCAATCATTTCATTCAGTGTGCGCCGCTGAAAATAGGGCTTAAAAACACCATCAACTACGCGGCCCTTAATCTTATATCCTGCAAGCTCAGACTTAAACTTACCCAGATCCTGGCTAATGATAAGATTTTTCGGCTTTTTATACAAAGGATACTGGTAAGGACCTTTTCGTATTCTTGAACCTTTTAATATAGGCTCATAATACCCTGTAAACAAAGCTTCTGTTTTATGTGCAGAGTCCACTCTATCAATTGAAAAAACTTGATAGGGAACAAATTCTTTTTTTAGAACTTCTTTTAGCTTTGCCGTTGGGAGTGCTTTATTTTTGTGCGTTAGCTTTTTACAAACGGCTTTATAATCAGCCCACTGTCCATAGATGTGCTGTTCATCTAAATACTTCCGACCATCTTTTTTTTCAATAAGTGCACAAACATTCTCTAGAACCTGTCCTGCTTTTTCAAAACGTTCTGTATCCCAACCTTTTAGATCAGCAAAAGAAACTTTTTTCAACTTAACAGGATACGATTCTTCCGAGAGCCTAAAAGTGAAAATCTTTTCAAGAATAGTCGTGATTTGATCATGGAATCTGTAAGTCAAAAAACAGGATAAAGACACAAAAAACAGGATAAGAAGAAACGTTTTTATTTTCGCCATCTTCCCTCCCTTACCTGCTGTCTATGAAAACCCTTAGAGGCTTCTTATAAGTCTTAGTCCTCAACCTTATCAGTGATTTCTTTTAAGATCCACAGAGGTGAACGACTCTCTGTTTTTCTTTCAAAAACCCACACATCCACAACAGTATCGATGTAGTCTGGATCTCCGTCAACCAACTTATCACCCTCTTTAACCAGCAAAGTTTGCTCTGAAGTTATTTGCACGCTTATCCGCGCCGTTTTTCTTTGGTAATCAGCATCAACCACTTCTGCGCCAACCAACCGAAAAAAAGATAAGTCCGCAGATTGTTTGCTTTTCTCACGTTGATCAATCAAGTCACAAAATTGATTATACATTTTCAAAGATAATAATGGCTTAAGGGCTGCTTTATCACCAGTCACAAATCCTTTTAGGATAATTTCAAAGGCATTTTTGGCACCTTCCAAAAATCTATCGAGGTTAAAAGACTTATCAGCCCTAATAATTTTTTCTAATTTCAGTGCTAATTTGGGATCATCTATTTTTGCTAAGTCAGCTTGAACGTTAGCTGTACTTTCATTGGTTTCAGTATCGTCTACTTGCGGAGAAACATCCCTTGGTGAAAAGCCATGACGTTTTTTTTCTGTGCCGGTTCTCATTCCCAAAGCACGGTAGATTTGATACCCTAAAAAAAGAGTAATTATAAGAACGATAAAGTCAAAAATAGTAATTGATTCAGGCATATTCATACTAGCATCCTTAGATCATTTAAGATATCTTTGCAACAAATTATACAACGTTAACAACCTTAAAAGTTACTTATGACCCCAAAAAAGTTACAAGATAAAGAAGCACTCCTTTTTCATTCAGAAGGCAAACCAGGCAAATATGAAATTACGCCCACAAAGCCGTTGTCGAGCCAAAAGGACTTATCCCTTGCTTATTCACCTGGGGTTGCAGCGCCGTGTCGCGCCATTGAAAAGGATCCAAGCGATGCCTACAAATACACCAATAAAGGTAATATGGTGGCGGTCATATCTAATGGAACCGCTGTTTTAGGCTTAGGCAACATTGGGGCCTTAGCCTCAAAGCCGGTTATGGAGGGAAAGTCAGTTTTATTCAAACGGTTTTCTGGCATCGATAGCATTGATCTTGAGGTTGACACTCAGAATATAGAAGAATTCATTAATGCCGTTAAATATCTGGGCCCAAGCTTTGGCGGTATTAATCTTGAGGATATAAAAGCTCCTGACTGCTTTGAGATTGAAGAACGTCTCAAGAAAGAAATGGATATTCCTGTCTTTCATGATGACCAGCACGGCACAGCTATTGCTGTTCTGGCAGGACTAATGAACTCTATCCATATCGCAAAAAAGAACCTTTCAGATATTCGCATTGTCTGCCTTGGCGCCGGTGCAGCAGCTATTGCCTGCGCCAATCTCTTGGTTAAATACGGTATCAACAAAAGCAATCTGATTATGCTGGATCGCGCTGGCGTTATCTACAAGGGTCGTAAAAACTCAATGAACTCTTACAAAGCGGCGTACGCAAATGATACGGCTTGCAGAACGCTCGAAGAAGCAATAGATGGCGCTGACGTATTTATCGGCCTTTCCACGGCCAATGTTTTAACTGAGAAAATGGTCAAAAGCATGGCGCCAAATCCCGTCATTTTTGCCATGGCAAACCCAGATCCAGAGATAAAACCCGAAGTTGCTCTTAAAGTAAGACCAGATGTTTTGATTGCCACAGGACGCTCAGATTATCCTAATCAAGTAAATAATGCTTTGTGTTTTCCATACATATTCCGCGGCGCTCTTGATGTCCGTGCCAGCGAAATTAACGATGAAATGAAAATAGCCGCTGCTGAAGGTCTGGCTCAACTTGCTCGGGCAGAAGTCAGCGAAGAAGCCAACAAAGCTTATAACGGCCGCCCGCTAGACTATGGCCGCAATTACATTATTCCTGTACCATTTGATCCCCGCCTCATTCAAGTCATCCCTCCTCTTGTTGCCGAAGCCGCCATGAGAACCGGTGTTGCCCGCATGCCCATTTCAGACATGGCTGCATATCGCCGCGAGCTGGTTAGTCGCTTTGATGCTACCTATTCCAACCTCGAGATCGTTGCAGAAAAAGTACGTCAAAACCCAAAAAGAGTCGTCTTTGCCGAAGGAGAAGAACCAAGGGCTATTCGTGCAGCGCTCAGCTTTTATAATCAAGGACTAGGCACACCTATTCTGATTGGCAAAGAAAAAAGAATTCAAGCAAACGCTAAAAAAATTGGCATTAAGCTTCCTGCGGAAATCATTCTGCATAATGCAAAACTTTGCGATCAAAACGAAGTTTATAGCGATTATATCTTTGAACGCCTTAAAAGAAAAGGCCGCTTAAAGCGAGACTGTCAACGCTATATCAACCAAAACAGAAATGTTTTTGGCGCCTGCATGGTCGCTTTTGGCCATGCGGATGCCGTTGTTACCGGCCTCACAAGAAACTATGCAGCTGCCCTGCGTGACATAAAATTGGTTTATGACCCCTCAAATAACACACCAACTTATGGATATTCAATTGTGATCGTCAACAATCGCCCGCTTGTGATTGCAGACACAGCAATTCATCAAAATCCAAATCCACAACAACTCGCTGATATTGCCATTCACGCCGCATGCATCACACAAACATTGGGACAAGAGCCACGCGTTGCTTTCCTTTCTCATGGCAATTTTGGCAATCCTATTACCAATGAACCATCAACCATTCAACAAGCTTTACAGATCCTTGATCAAGAGCCGCGTTCTTTTGAATATGAAGGCGAAATGACCCCAAGCGTTGCTCTGGACCCTGAAATGCGCACGTACTATCCATTTAACCGCTTGTCAGGCCCAGCAAACGTTCTAATCATGCCAGACCTAAATTCGGCGTGTATCACAACACAAATGATCTGTGAGAAGGGTCAAGGCTCAATGATTGGGCCAATTTTAACGGGCTTCAACCATCCTGCTCAAATTGTCTCCATGACCTCATCAACATCTGATTTACTTAAAAGCGCAACCTTTGCAGCTTATCAGGCTGTTCAACATAAAAATGAGAGCTGCAATTAAAAATCAGTGTTGTCAAATTATAATGACGTCGATATAGTCAACAGCAAATAAAGGAAAGAAAAATGGCAAGAGTAACCGTAGAAGACTGTATCGATAAAATCCCCAATCGTTTTGATCTGGTCATTCTTGCTGCTGAACGTGTGCGTGAAATCATCTCTGGATCCCCAGCAGAAATCGAACGCGATAATGATAAAACATCTGTCCTTGCCCTGAGAGAGATTGCTGGTCGCTATGTTAATCCCGAAACTTTGCGGGAAAACCTCATTCGCTCAAATCAAAAAATCACACCTATTACCGATGACGAAGATGTGATTGAATTTCTTGATGAAGAGCAAAACTGGGTTAATCAACCTGAAAGCGCTGCCATGGAGCAAGAAATCGTTCAAGACGACTTGACAGTTACCAAAGAAAACGCTGTCGAGTAAAATAGAAACCTCTATTACCACCCCATAACTTCATAGAACCATCTGCGCACACGCACAAGGGGTGGAAAGTTTAGTAAGCTTACAGACGTTAAAGCAGACCCTGATGGCCGCAAGGAATAGAACAATGTTTCCTGCACGCCATAGAGCGTATAGAAACTTTTCAAAGCGCTCCGATAACTTTTCTTACGGTGAGCCCAATAAAAATAATTATAAAACTCTTTCATTGTTAGAACTTTAGCATTAGGTTTCCGCGCATAATTCAAGGCAGATAGAAGCGCTCCTTCATGAAAGTGATGTTTGAAATCAGGATGGCTCTTGGCCTTTGAGGATGAATTATCAAGAAAAGACAAGTTTTGGCAAAGCTTATACCATTCATTGATAAATGAGCGCGTTCGGTGATTGTTTTTCAAAATCAAACATCCACTTGCTAGAACCGGGCTATCCTGATGTTGATACAAATCAATTTCAAGCGCTTGTAAAACATCCATCTTCACATATTCAACAAGCCTCTGCAGCTTACCCAAAGCTTGAATGAAAATCATATCTTGCGTTTTCAAAGCCGCAAGCAAATCAATAATTGGCTTTTTAAAAATAAAGTTTGCATCCAAATAAACAAGATACGCGCCCTCCGGGATTTCCTTTAACACCTTATCAATCAAATAAGGCTTCCAGATCCAAAGACCGTTTGCACCGTGCTTTGCAAAAAAATCTTTATGCTGCTCATAGAACACCGGATCCAAATGGGCAGCGCGGTAATTAAAAATAAAATCCACACCCTTATTCAAGGCTGAGGCTGCCATGGCATTTTGGTTTTGCACATAGTATTCTGGCCCATGCGCAAAACTCACTAAATAAACAGGGGGCAGCTCTTGGTTTGCAGGCTTATTATAAGATGTTAAATTAACAACTTTACGCAGCGACAAGTCGTTCTTCAAAGCTATCCATGCATAATTGAATGCGACAGCCACAAAAAAGAAAAGCCCTGCAATGCAGAGCAATTTCACTGTTTTTTTCAAAAAAAACATCCGTTAATTTGTCAAAGCCTAAACTTTTACAGAAACAGTTTGACGGTTGCGGCGAATTGAAAATTCAACAGATCCTGCTTCTTTTGCAAAAATCGTGTGATCTTTACCCATACCAACATTGTCACCTGGGTGATATTTTGTTCCACGTTGGCGAATAATAATCTGCCCAGGAATCACTGATTCGTTACCAAACTTTTTCACACCTAGGCGGCGTCCGATTGAATCACGACCGTTTCTCGAACTACCACCAGCTTTTTTCTGTGCCATTTATCTCTCCGTAAATTTTATTTTTTTGTCGTTGTTTTAGGCGCTGCCTTTTTGGCAACTTTCTTTGGCTCTGCGTTGCTCTCAGCTTTTTCTTTAGCCTCTGGCTTAGCCTTCGCTACTTTCTTAGCTGCAGGTTTTGCAGTAGCTGTCTTTGCTTCGGCTTTAGCAGGCGCTTTTTCTTTTGTCTCGTCTTTTGCAGCTGCTTTCTTCACAGTTGCTGGCGCAATAGATTTTCCACCTTTAAGAATATCAACAATCTCAATCACAGACTTCAATTGGCGATGCCCTCTTTTACGCCGATAATTTTGACGACGCTTCTTTTTAAAAATGATAACTTTTTTATCTTTTATTTGATCCGTAAGTTTTGCAACAACTTCAACACCCTTAACAAAAGGAGCACCAACTTCAGAGCTTGTCTCATCACCAGTCATGAGAACTTCTGAAAACTTAACCTCTGATCCGGCATCTCCTTCAAGCTTTTCAACAAGAAGCTTTGTTCCTTTTGTAACTCTGTACTGCTTACCGCCGGTTTTAATAATTGCGAACATTGAATTGATCCATTTATATTAATTCTTGAATTCTTTATAAAGTGTCGGGGTACATTGTCAAGCAAAAACCGGCTGACTATCTAACCTTACATTAATAACAATCTGTTGAATTAATGCCTGTTTCAAGGTATGAATTAGAAAAACAATCATATAAATGATGGATGGTTAATTATGAATAATAAATCAGTTTTACGCTCCTCTTCTTCCCCAGTTGGCGTTGATCAAGGGTTGCGCGCTTTTATGCTGCGCGTTTACAACCTTATGTTTATTGGCCTTGGGGTCACAGCCGTGGTTTCTTACTTTCTTATGCAAAGCACTTCAACGCTCATGGCATTAATGGGGGGTCCTATGTGGCTCATCCTTTTCGCTCAGCTTGGATTGGTGTTCTATTTCGCAGCACGTTTGCATAAAATGGCAGCGCAAACAGCGCAACTCATTTTCTTTGTCTATGCAACACTCATGGGCCTCTCGCTCTCCCCCCTTCTATATATGTACACAGGGGTAAGTGTCTTTCGCGTGTTTTTGATCACCGCTGCAACATTTGGATCTATGAGCCTTTATGGCTACACCACCAAACGCGATCTCAGTCAAATGGGCTCTTTACTCTTCATGGGGCTAATAGGAATTATTATTGCTGGCGTCGTCAATATCTTCATGAACAGCAGTGGTCTTAGCTTTCTTATTTCGATCTTGGCTGTGATCATTTTCACAGGCTTAACAGCGTATGACACCCAAAGAATCAAAGAAATTTATCACGAATCCGACTCACAAGAAGATGCCGAAAGAAAAGCCGTGAATGGTGCACTCATGCTATACCTTGATTTCATGAACCTATTCATTCACTTGCTTCGCCTTCTTGGCGATCGCCGTTAATACATAGTTCAAAAAAATACAGCGTTGTTTTCCCTGCTTTATGCAGGGTTTTTTCTTTACAATGGACCTATTGTTATCTACTCTTTTCCTGTTAGGGAGTAGGTATGATAAAAAAAACCTTATCGCTTTTGTTACTGTTGTTTTTAATTGGCTGTTCATACAACACCAGTGATCCAGAAACACTAGGCCCACACAAAGCCTGTGTAACATGTAATTATAAATTCACTGACTTCAAAGACAGGGATCTTTCTTACACTGACCTAAGCGGTTCTTATTTCTTTGGCGCAATACTTACAAATGTTAAATTTGCGCATGCAAAACTGCAAGCAACAAACTTCACCCACGCACTTATGAGCCATATCAATGCAAACCATGCCGAACTCTCAAGCATGCAAGCTAACTTTGCCGGCCTTATGCACGCAGACTTTTCACACACACGTGGTAAATTTCCTTCATTTAATAACGCAGATCTTAACTACGCCACCTTCAGGGGTGCCAACTTTGTTCTCCCCTCATTTAGATTCATTGAAGGACTCGATATTAATTTTAGTGACAGTAAGATCATTAACGGTATTTTCAATGATGCGCAAATGCGTAATGTTAACTTTAAAAACGCACACTTACGCCAATCCTCCTTTAAAAATGCTATTCTTAAAGATGCCGACTTTACAAATGCCATTGCCGATTTCAGTGATTTTAGCGGCGCTGACTTAGGTGGGGCAAACTTAACAAATGCTAACTTGTCGTATTCTAATTTGCGCGGGGTCAATTTAAGCGGCGCTATTATGCTTAATACCAATCTCGAAGGATCAAAAATGTGTGGCGCGATTTTACCAACTGGGGTTGTTCTCGAACATTGTCGCCCGCTAGAAATATCAAAGCTTGAAGAACAGATAAAAGAAAACACCAAAATAGCAACTAAAGCACGGGCAGAAAAAAAATGATGAAAAAAAATAATTTCTATCTTCCTCTTTTTTTGGTTGCTTTGTTCCTGTCCTTAAATTGTACAAGCAAAGATAAAATATCTTTCCACAAAAGGAATCAAAAGATCAAAGTTGCCGGCGGCGATATATACAGTTTTAGTATTGGCCTCAGCGCCCTCATGTGCCAAATCATTAGCGAAGAAAATGATCAGTGCCAAACAGAAGCTACCTCGGGTGTTAGCGAAAATATTCGTCGCATTCAAGAGCGTGAAAACGACTTTGCCATCGTGCCTGAATATGCCCTAAAAAAATATTTTTATGCGGATAAGACATCTTATTTAAATCTAACTTTAAGAAGTCTTTTATCTCTAGGGCATTCAAGCTTTTACATTATTGTGCCAAAAGGTACACGCTACAAAAAATTTGATGATTTAGATCAAATTGGCATAGAACAATCAGATACTTCTGGTCAGAAAATTGTCAAAATCTTAGATAAAAGCAACAAAATAAGAATGTTGAAAACCGAAGGAATCCTCAAAAGCGTAGAGGATTTTTGTCAAAAGCATGATCATGCCCTTGCTTTTATGGATACTGCTCCAAGTTTTCTAATTTCTTTTATAAAAAAAGCCTGCCCTATTCGTGAAATAAGATTAAGCGAATCTGAAATGAATCGAGTTATTCATCAAGAGTCCTCCTTTAGAAAAGTCTCAGATATCTTAAGCTTCAAAGACACTCAAAGAAAGACTATAGAACGACTTGCAACAAGGCTTATTTTTATAACACACGATGCAATTCCCGGAGATGTAATTAAAAACATTCTAAGTGAAATCCAAGAAAATTTCTTTTTTATCAAGGCTTATCACCTATCGCTTAGAAATCTAGTTTTCATCGGTTGTTTCAAAGATATGCCCATCCCAAGGCATATTGGTGTCAGCTGGTTCTTGCAAAATATAGCAAAGGAAATTGGTTCATCTGCTGTGCCTATTTCGCAGTATATCCCTCAAACCCTTGATGTGGTTGCAACAAAATCACAACTTGAAAAGGGAAGCTTGGCTTTAACATCACTTGAATTTAACAACAATATAGTCACTGCCACAAAAACACAAAATACGTTAGGCAAATCACAAACAAACAACAATCCTAATCCGGCTCCAAAAGAAACAGAGACCACGCAATGATACAATCACGATCAACATCCCTTTTTACCGCACTCCTTCTCATGCTACTTTTTAGCTCTTGTTCTCATCAATCAACAACTGACACTGACATGTCAGACAAGCTCCAGAATTTCCTTAATTCCAGTGAAATTACTGAATCAGCCTTACTCTGTGAAAATGAAAAAATGGGGTTAAAATATTTGTTAGAAGATGATCTTGCCAGAGCCAGCCTTGAGTTTAATCGAGCGCTTGCAGCTAAACCCAAAGATCCCCTTCCCCACTTCCTTAATGGCCTAACGTATCATCTCATTTCAAAAAAAGGCGACCCCAAAAAAGCTGAGCTTGCTGAAATCGGCTATACCCTTGCCATCAAAAGGGACCCCTCACACGCCTATTCATTCTATTATCGTGGTATTTTAATGTTGGAACAAAAGAAATTTAGCGAGGCTCAAAACGATTTCGCCAGTGCTGTTTTGAACAAGCCTCATGAGCCTAAGTTTTTTCATGGCCTCGCGGTTAGTTCATATTATATCAAAGACCTTCCAACAGCGGCGGGGGCGATTAATAAAGCATTAACCAAAGATCCGAAAAACCCAGACTACCTCCATACTGCAGCTATTATCATGGCGGCCGGTGGAGATATTGAGCAGGCAAAAAAGTATCAACAAAAGCTCACCAACATCAAAACACATCAACGCAAAGCCAGCTTTGTAACGAATCGTGTCAATGAATGGGCCAGTTTTCACAAACATCTTAAGCTAGCCTCAGATGAAGAAACCATTGCCTCTGGTGGCTTTGAAGCCCTCAGAGCCAACATTAAAGGGCCAAAGGCCGGGGAGGAGAGATCTGAGGGATCAGCCTCGACATCGCCTAAAATTGATGATCGCATGGTTATTATTGATGTGGTTTTAATTTTGACACAGGAAGAAAATACAGACATTTATGGACTAAATCTCTTAGATCAATTGAAATTCAACTACAGTTTAGATCATAAATTCGGAAGCGGTTTTTATACCAATTTTTCTTCAGACAACAATGGTTTTAGTACAGATGGGCCTAGCAAGAATTCTAATTTCCAATACTTTTTACATAGCATAAGCATTCCAGCCGTTAGTTATAGCGTCAATGCTGCAACTGCTCAAGGTACCAGAAGTGAAATCTTAGCCCGTCCCAGCCTTCTTGCGCGTCATGGTAAATCTTCACACTTCTTCTCTGGGGATAACATCTTGTTCGGCTTTGGAACTCAAAACAATATTGACTTTAAGGAAAAAGAGGTTGGTATTTTCCTTCAAGTCACGCCACATATTTTGGATGATGGTCGCGTTAATGTAAAATTAGATGTTAAAAGAAGTTTCTTTGTTCCACAAAACCCAAATGTGAGGCAAAGCTCCGTAAATGGTTTTCAAACATCAACGACGCGTCTTATTTCTGATGTTGTGCTTGAGGCCGGCGACACGCTAGTTCTGGGAGGGCTCAGTGACCGCGTTCATACCAATGACCGATCTGGAACTCAAGTCTTAGGCGACATCCCAATTCTAGATTTCTTTTTCTCTCGACAAGAAGAAACAAAGGGGTACAAATCCGTTATCATTCTTGTAACCCCCCGCCTTCCTCATTATACCTATCGAACCAGCGCTTCTCTTAAGCGTGAAGCTGCCCGCAGCCGAACGTCTCTCGAACTTGCTGCTATGAACGAGGTGCGCGGCCGTTATACAGATTGGTTCAAAATGTACAGTAACCTAGGTACCGTTTTTGACAAACTGCAAGGCAACCAGTTATATCGTGAGCTCAGAACTGGGGATGTGTCACTGGAAAAATGGGAATCAAAGCACAATATCCTGCCACAAATTGAAACTGTTCTCAGCAGCGTTTATTAAGCTACTTATCACGATGGCTCGTAAAAGACTTATTTCTAACAAACAGTGTATCTTTTAAAGGTGTGTTTATTTGGTTATTTGTAAAACGAAGACGCGTCCACTGGCCGTTTATATCTTTCACATCCCAGCCAAGCAAAGCCATGTGAGGCAAAGCCATGTATAAGAACAAAGTATAGCCGCTATTTTCATCTTGAACTTGCAATTGAACTTCTGAATTGCTTTGTAAAATATGACGCTTGAACTGAGTGCTTTGTAAATCAATATCACCGTTCAGGAAGAAATAAGCGGGCGTTTCATCTAAACTCAAACTCATCTCTTCATCTTGATCCGCATCATAAATTTTCAACCAACCATCCCGGGCAAGAATCGATGTGCCAGCTGGTTGTTTATAAATAAAGCGCAAACGCTGATTAGGCCGATCCATATAAAACATACCGCTTGCCTGAGTGCCATCTCCATTAACCTGTCGGAATTCAGCTTTAAAAGTTTTAAGTTGATTCAACGCCTCAACTATTTTTTGTTCATCTATCTGCTGTTCAGAAGCAACAGGAGTAGCACACCAAAAAAGGGTCGCCACAGTTAATAAAAACCGAAAGTTTAATTTCATTAAGAAGCCCTATTAAAAAATGATTTAATCATAGCCAAGCTTTGTGTCAGCTGCGCTTTTGCTTTATGGATTTTAGCCACACCCATAAAACGTCTATGCATATAATCCAGTGTTTGCTGAATATCTTGATGTCGATGCCGCATCCAATATACAAGGGTGGTTTTAAAGATATACCCCAACAAACCCCGCTTCGAATAGTAATTAAAATCTGTTGCCTGATCTCCAGCAAAGTACCAAATGGCATCCAACGTTTGCCATTGTAATTTTAAGGCCAATCGATACCGCAGCGGGTTTGCCAGATATTTAAGCCCCGCCATCGTCAAAGCTTGCGCTTCATGCATGTATCGAAACTTCAATGCCAGCGCGTGTTCAACTTTTTCATGGGTTCTTAATTGTTCAATCCCTTTTGCCTTCAAATCAGCAAGAATCATGTCATCACAAAACGTGTTAAATTCTTGCAAAGCAATATCAGTCTCTCCTTTAAAAAGAGCTGAAACTGGCACCTCAATGTCAGTCGCTGTTAACCGCACCTCTTCCAAAGAATCCAAAGACCATTCATGAATGTTTGCCTTCAGCAATGCCTCAAAGAATTTACTTTTTGTTTGTTCAATAATTGTCATATTTGCATCATACCAGAGTGATCAAAAAAATTCATAATAATCCATTAGAGAAATCCTCCATAGTTATAAGCTGACAACAAGATCAGATTACGTTATGTAAAAAGAACAAAATAACGTTTTTATTATGACTTCAACTTGGCAAGAAACAGAACAAAAAATTTGGGCAAAGTGGGAACAGCACAACTGCTTTTCCAGTGATCACAACCCAGATGGGGAACCCTACAGTATCATCATGCCCCCGGCCAATGTCACAGGATCGTTGCATCTTGGCCATGCTTTAACTTTTACCATTCAAGATACTCTTATTCGATACAAACGCTTGCAAGGCAAACGCGTTTTATGGCAACCCGGCACAGACCACGCTGGTATCGCAACCCAGATCATAGTTGAAAAACAACTCAAACAACAAGGTCTCTCCAGAACAGATCTTGGCCGTGAAAAGTTCATTGAAAAAGTTTGGCAATGGAAAGAACAATCCGGAGGGCAAATCATCAACCAGCTCAAACGCCTGGGGGCCAGCGCTGACTGGAGCCGTGAGCGTTTCACCATGGACCCCGAGGCCAACAAGGCCGTGACCAAGGTATTCATTGATCTCTACGATCAAGGCTTCATTTACCGTGATGAGCGCTTGGTTAACTGGGATTCCAGCATGCAATCAGCCATTTCAGATCTTGAGGTAACCAATAAAGAAACCAAGGGTCAGTTTTATTACATCAGGTATCCTCTTGTTGCCAATCCGCAAGAACATGTTTTGATTGCCACAACCCGGCCAGAAACCTTGTTTGGTGATCAAGCCATTGCCATTCACCCAGAAAATGAAACGTTAAAACATTTGATTGGCCAACAGGTTCATCTGCCTTTAACCGATCGCACCATCCCCATCATTGCCGATGAATACAGCGATCCTGAAAAAGGCACCGGCGCTGTCAAAATAACACCAGCTCATGATTTCAACGATTTTGAAGTCGGCAAACGCCATGCCCTGGAAACGCTCAATATTCTTCATAAAAACGGCACGCTCAATGAAAATGTGCCAGAATCCTTTCTTGGGTTAACCATTGAACAAGCCCGGACAGAGGTCATCAAAGCGCTGGAAGGATTAAGCCTTGTTGATCGGATTGAAGAAAAAGAACAAAGCTTGCCGATCAGCGATCGAACTGGCTGCGTTATTGAACCCCTTCTCACCCAGCAATGGTTTGTTGATGCCGAGAAATTGGCCCAAAAAGCCCTCGAAGCTGTGGAAAATAAAACCACTTCTTTCATCCCTGAGAATTGGACAGAAACCTACTACCAATGGATGCGCAACATTCATCCGTGGTGTATTTCTCGGCAAATATGGTGGGGGCATTCTATTCCTGTTTGGTATGGCCCCAATGAAGAAATCATTGTTGCCGATTCCCAAGAAGTAGCACAGAAGTTAGCTCTTGAACGCTATGGTAAGGACCTTTCTTTAACTCAAGATCCAGATGTGTTGGATACTTGGTTCTCCTCCGCTTTATGGCCCTTTGTCACTCTTGGCTGGCCTAATCACACACCAGAATTGGCAACTTTTTACCCAACCTCTGTTCTGGTTACGGGCTGCGACATTTTATTTTTCTGGGTTGCACGGATGATGATGATGGGCTGTCAATTCATGGATGCTGTCCCATTCAAAGATGTTTACATCCATGCCTTAATCCGTGACAAAAAAGGTCAAAAAATGTCCAAATCCAAGGGCAACGTTGTTGATCCCTTGGATGTTATGGATAAGTTCGGCACCGATGCGTTGCGCTTTACTCTAACCAGTATGGCAACACCCGGACGGGACATTAAGTTCTCTGAGGAAAAAGTTGAATCCTCACGTAACTTTGTGACCAAACTTCGTAACGCTGCCCGTTATGTTGAAATGACCGGTGCTCAATTCTGCCAAACATTCAACGCTCAAAACATTCAACATCCCATTAACCAGTGGTTTTTATCCGAGCTTTCAACCTTCATTCAAGATATCACCAATGCCCTGAACACCTACGAACTCAACGTTGCCTCACATCGTTTGTATCACTTCATTTGGGGTACCTATTGTGATTGGTATCTCGAGCTGACCAAACCTTTACTAAAACAAGACGCTTTCAAAAAAGAAACTCAAGAAACCTTGGCATGGGGATTGCGGCAAATCCTTCACACCCTCCATCCGATCATGCCGTTCGTTACGGAAGAAATCTGGCAACAATTTTTACCTGATGCTCAGCCTTTGATGCTCTCAAGTTGGCCAAAGGTTGAAAGCATACAACAGCACACCCCCGAGATTGTGCCCTGGCTTATAGAGCTCATCAAAACCGTTCGGGCCATTAAATCAGAAATTGGCATTAAACCCAGCCAGCATGTTGATCTGATTGCCCTGAATACACCTTTGACAAACGTGTCGGATGCCACGTCATATCTTAACATCCTCGAACACATAGGCCGGATCCGCCTGTCCTCAGAAGCCACAAACCTAAGCGCAACCATGCCCGTTATTGTTGGCACTGAAACGTATCACATGCGGGTTGATGGCTTGGTTGATTTTGCCGCTGAAATTGCCCGTCTTGAACGCACACTGCAAAAACGCCAAAAAGAGCAAAGCAGCCTCGAAGCGCGTTTGAAAAATCCAAACTTTGTCAGCAAAGCCGCGCCCGAAGTTATCACAGAGGCACAAGAATCACTTGCCACCCTGGTAAGCGCTAACGAAAAAACCAGCCATGCCATCACTGCTTTACAAAAGATCAGTCAAGGTCAATAGCCATGAAAGTGCTCCTCACCACTCTTTTGTTTTTGCTGGCTTTTACAACCAATGCAACATCCTATAAAAGTGGCTGGTATCAGCAAGAACCCTATCAATACGTCCAAGAAGGCCGCGATGGCATTCTCAATTTAACCGGCCTTGATCCTGAACTTTTACGAGCCGCTTTATCCATGCTTTACAGCGGTGTAAGTTTTGAACCCTTGGAATGGCATACTCATAAAGCCAAACTGCAAACGGGTGAAGTTGATCTCGCAGCTGGTGTGACTCAAACCCCAGACTTAACGCCCTACGTTTTTTATTCAACTCCCTATCGCAGAGAACGCACGGGACTTTTTACCAAGAAAAAACCTTTTACGTTTTTTAAAAAGACACTCTCACCTGCCAAATTAATTGATCGCTTGACCAACAATCAATATCGATTGGGTGTTGTGCGTGGCTTCAGTTATGCAGATCCAGAATTAAACACCTTCATCAATAACCCGCAAAATCAAAACAAAATTTATTTTGCGCGCAACAATCAGGAAAACATTCGCAAGCTCATGAACAATGAAATAGATGGATTTCTTGCCGATCGTCTCAGCGGCGCAACGGAGGTTCTCCGGTCTGGCTTCATCAAAAACATTCAAGAGCGGCCGATTGGTAAAGAGGCGCCTGTACATATTTGCCTCAGTAAATCAGGCCATACAGAAGAGCAAATCAACCAAATCAATCAGTCCCTTGCAACCCTCAAAAAGAACGGTCAACTCGACAGCCTCTTTGCAAAATATGTCCAACCACTGATGATGATGCAAATCCTGAACAGCCATTGGTTCTTCATTATCGAAATCATCGGCACCATCGCCTTTGCTTTGTCAGGCGTTATCTTGGCGTATCGCGATCGTACGACGTTGTTTGGCGCCTTCATCTATGCCTTACTCCCCTCAGCAGGCGGGGGAATCCTGCGTGATCTGCTCCTCAGCCGTCATGAAATTGCCTTCATCCAATCACCGATTTATTTATTCCTAGCCCTGGGCACCACCCTGTTATCATATGCATGTATCAAACTTTTTGGTGCGTATAAAGTTTTCCAAAACAAAAAAATCACCAAGCTCTTTGATCATATTTATTTTACCTGCGATGCATTTGGTTATGGCAGTTTCACGGTTCTAGGGGTTGTCGTCACTGTTGTTATGCATGCAGAACCTCTCTGGATTTGGGGTCCTTTTATTGCCTGCCTTACCAGCACAGGTGGGGGAATTTTACGTGATATGATCCGCAAGCAATCGTTGATCGTGAGTCTTCATGAAAGGCCATATCCTGAAATCACAATTTTTTGGGGCTTTTTGCTGTCAAACTATCTCCGCATCGACACGCATCAAATCCGCATCGAAAAAGTTGAACTGGCCATGATTTATACCTTGATTGGTACCGTTCTAATGTTTTTCTTCTGGCGTTATTTCAACTTCAAAACATTGTTTATTCATCCACCAGCCAGCAAAAATAAATAACCTATCGGTGTATAGGCTTGTCATAAGCAGCCATCGCTGCCTCGCGTAAAGCTTCTGACCGAGTTGGATGCGCATGGCACGTCTGGGCAATATCTTCCGCCGCGCAATTATATTCCATACCCAGAACCACCTCAGCAATCAAATCCCCTGCATGGGCGCCAATAATATGCACCCCTAAGACCCGATCGGTTTTGGCATTGGTCAACACCTTAACAAACCCGTCGGTTGCAAAACTGGCCTTTGCACGGCTGTTGGCCGCAAACGGAAACTTACCAACTTTATAATCCACGCCCTGCTCTTTTAATGCAGCCTCGGTTTCGCCCACTGATGCCACCTCTGGATTTGTATAAATTACTGATGGAATCGCCTGATAATTCACATGCCCAGCCTGGCCCGCAATCAGCTCAGCCACGGCAATCCCCTCATCCTCCGCTTTGTGGGCCAGCATCGGTCCTGGAATCACATCGCCAATCGCATAGATATTATTTTGGGCTGTTTGATAGCGCGCATTCACCTCAATAAATCCGCGTTCATCAACCTTCACCCCAGCCTTATCCAAAGCCAATCCATCCACCATGGGTTTGCGCCCAACCGCCACCAAAACCACATCTGTTTTAAGCTTTGTCTCTGCCTTCTTTTCCTGCTCTTTCAACGTTAACTGAACCTGTTTTTTTAACGTCTCTGCCTGAATTACTTCCGTTTGCATCTTAAAGTTAATTCCCTGTGCCTCTAAGGATTTTTGCAAGGCTTGTGCAACATCGGCGTCCATCATCGGCACAAGGTGGGATCCATATTCAACAACCGTCACCTTACTCCCCAAGCGTGCCCAGATCGAGGCCATCTCCAAGCCAATATACCCGCCACCAATCACCGCCAGATTTTTTGGTACAGCCTGCAAAGCCAAAGCACCAGTAGAGCTAACAATGCTTTTTTCATCAATTTCAACTCCCGGTAAAGCGGCCGTTTTAGAACCGGTGGCAATGATAAAGTTTTTGGCTTTAATTTCCTGTTTTTTCGAACCCGTCACAATCAGCGTTTCAGCATCTTTAAATGCCGCCGCACCTGTAATCGCTGTGATTTTATTTTTCTGGAACAACGCTGATATTCCCTGGGTCAGTTCATTAACAACTTGGTCTTTCTTAGCCATCAACTTTTTCAAGTTCACCTTTTTAGAGTCAACTTGAATCCCCAGTTCAGCCAAGTTATCCAACTCGGCATATTTTGCTGTGGCATCCAAAAGCGCTTTTGAAGGGATACACCCTTCATTCAAACACGTCCCGCCAAAGGTTGACTTTTTATCAATGCACACGGTTTTAAGTCCCAGTTGTGCGCATTTAATGGCTGCAACATACCCGCCGGGTCCAGCGCCAATAACCGCTACATCATACATATCCGCCATCATCGCTCCTATACATTCAACAATAACCGGGTAGGGTCTTCCATAAACTGCTTAATCGCCACCAAAAATCCGACCGCTTCTTTACCATCTACCAACCGATGATCATAACTCAAGGCTACATACATCATGGGTCGAATCACCACTTGATCATCCACAACAACTGCGCGTTTTTCAATTTTATGCAGACCTAAAATTCCCGATTGTGGCGGATTAAGAATCGGCGTTGAAAGCAGCGATCCATACGTCCCACCATTCGATATCGTAAAGGTGCCTCCTTGCAAATCCTCCAAGGCCAATTTTCCAGCTTGGGCTTTTTCAGCAAATTTGCCAATCGCCTGTTCAATTTCATGATATTCCATATGCTCAGCATTTTTAATTACTGGCACCACCAACCCTTGGTCGGTCCCGACGGCAATGCCAATATTGAAAAAGGATTTATACAGAATCTCATCACCCTCAATCTCGGCATTCATCACTGGGTATTTATGCAAAGCCGCAAGCACAGCCTGGGTAAAAAAGGACATAAATCCCAATTTCACGCCATACTTTTCAATGAAAGCTTCTTTATACTTTTGTCGGGTTTCCATCACCACCGACATATCGATTTCATTAAATGTTGTCAAAATAGCTGCTGTTGATTGCGCCTCTTTCAATCGCTCAGCAATCCGTTGTCGCAGTCGTGACATTTTCACCCGCTTAACTCCATCTTGTGCCGCACCCGATTCCGATTGTGTTACCAATTGCCGTTCGGTTGATTCAGATGTTGCAGCCACCACATCTTCCTTGGTAATCAATCCCCCTTTACCAGACCCTTCGATGGCCGCTAAGTCCAACCCTTTTTCTTTGGCAATCTTGCGCGCCGCTGGGGATACACGCACACCACCTGCGCTCGTTTCCGTCTCCGCCCCTGAATCCACAGTCTCTTCCTCTGCCCCCTCATCAGCTTCTTCTTTTGCCTTGCCTTTTTTATCTGGCTTGGCTGATTCATCAATTACGGCAATCAAGGCATCTGGCTTAACAGTATCTCCCTCTTTAGCTTTTTGCGCTGTCAAGGTTCCCGCAACCGGGGCATTTACTTCCACATTAATCTTATCGGTTTCCAGTTCAGCAATTGGCTCATCCATATGCACGCTGTCTCCAACTTGCTTTAACCAGCGCGCAACCGTTGCCTCTGTTATCGATTCGCCAAGGGCTGGAACCTTTACATCTTGTGCCATCTCTACCTCTTTAATGCCTGTTCAATAAGTTTTTGTTGCTTGTGTGTATGCACAGCTGGATAGCCAGAAGCTGTGGCCGCCGCCGCAGCGCGCCCCGCATAACTAACCCGTGTATTCTTAAATTTTAGCGATCCTAAAACGCCCTCAAGTCGTCGATCCATATAGTGCCAAGCCCCCATGTTTTCTGGCTCTTCTTGGCACCAAACCACCTCTGACCCACTGTCATAAATTTCTAAAGTTTCTGCCAATTCCTCTGCCGGAAAAGGATACAGCTGCTCAACCCGAATCACGGCAACATCTGATCGTTCCACAGCTTTCTCCATCAAGTCATAGTAAACTTTACCCGAACACAGCACGATGCGCTTAACTTTTTTCGTGTCTTTATTAATTGCTTCCAAAACCGGTTGGAACTGCTGTTTGGGACCCATATCAGCTAAACTAGATACCGCATCCGCATGCCGCAGCAATGATTTTGGCGTTAGTAAAATCAGCGGCTTTTGAAATTCTGCCAAAGCTTGCCGGCGCAGAATATGGAAATAGTTGGCCGGGGTTGTGCAATTGGCAACAATCATATTATTTTCAGCACAAGCAGTTAAAAACCGTTCCAATCGTGCAGATGAATGTTCCGGCCCCTGCCCTTCATAGCCATGTGGCAACAGCACCACCAAGCTTGATAAACGTTGCCATTTCACCTCAGCAGCACTGATGTATTGGTCAAAAATAACTTGTGCGCCATTGGCAAAGTCTCCAAACTGCGCTTCCCACATCACCAAAGCTTTTGGATTGGCCGAACTATAACCATAATCAAAACCCACAATAGCAAACTCAGAAAGCGGGCTATTCAGCGGTTCAAACATCGCTTGATCTTTGCTCAAATGATTCAAGGGAATGTAGGCTTCCTCATTTTCCTGATCAATCCAGGCTGCATGTCGCTGCGAAAACGTTCCCCGCACCGAATCTTGACCACTCAACCGAACCGGCACACCTTCGCTCACCAAACTGGCAATGGCCAACGCCTCAGCCGTACTCCAATCGATTCCCTTGCCACTCTCCTGCATTGCAGCTCGCGCTTTGAGCAAGCGCTCTAAACGTGAGTGAATGGAAAATCCCTCTGGTACCTCAACCAACTTTTTCAAGTAGGCCTTCAAGGTTGAGGCTGCGATCCCAAATACTTGATTCGTTTTTTCTTGCAAATAGACCTCACCCCATTGTCGAGAATGCATTTCTTCAATTCGGTAGCCCTGCATGGCCTGATCATAGGCTGTTTGCAGACGCCCAGCTCTTTGCTCACTGATGGTTTCAATATCCTGCACAGATACAACATCTGCTTTAAGCAATGTCTGTTCATAATAATCACGAACCGATTTATGGTTCTTAATTACCTTGTACATTTTGGGTTGGGTAAAGGTTGGATCATCGCCCTCGTTATGGCCAAACCGCCGGTAGCCCACAATATCTAATACCACATCTTTTTTAAATGTTCGCCGAAAGTCCGCGGACAAGCGGGCCATAAACACCACGGCATCAATGTCGTCGCCATTGACATGAAAGATCGGCGCCTGCACAGTTTTCGCAATCTCAGTACAATGCGGACTTGACCTTGAATCAGCAGGATTTGTCGTAAAGCCAATCTGGTTATTCAGCACCACATGCACTGTTCCGCCCGTACCATATCCCCGCACTTTGGAAAAACCAAAACATTCAGCCACCACACCCTGGCCAATAAACGCTGCATCACCATGCACCAATATGGCCATCACGTGATCATGGTCCATATCATTTTTCAAATCCTGCTTGGCCCGCGTTTCGCCCAACACTACCGGGTCAATCGATTCCAAGTGCGAGGGATTAGAAGATAAACACACATGCATCTGTCGATCCTCAATCTTAATATCTGTTTCGAAGCCCAAGTGATATTTCACATCTCCGCTGTCCATGGATCCATCGCGCTGAACTGTTCCCAAAAATTCAGCAAAGACACTTTCCAGTGGTTTTTGCATCACATTACACAGCACATTTAGCCGCCCTCGGTGTGCCATGCCCATGATCACTTCTTCCACGCCATGCCGACTTGATACCCGCAGAATTTCATGCAAGGCCGGGATAAAAGCCTCCAGTCCATCAATTCCAAACCGTTTGGCTCCCACATGCTTGGTATTGATAAACTTTTCCAAACTCTCCGCTTCAATCAGATGTTGTAATACAGTCAACCGCTCTTGATTGGTCAGCACCTTTGCAGCAACATAGCCCTCTATTTTTTGTTGAATCCACAGCTTTTCCTCTGGGTCCATTAAATGCACAAACTCAACTGCATGGGTGCCGCAATACGTTTGCTCAAGGATCTTGATAATTTTTCGTAAAGGCGCCGACTCCAAGCCCAAAGATCCGCCCAAATAAATCTCTGTGTCCATATCAGAATCGGTAAAGCCAAAGAAATCAGGTTGCAGCTCTGGTGGTCGTGGATGTGTATTCAATCCCAATGGGTCCAGCTTGGCACTTAAATGCCCCCGGCTTCGATAGGCCCGCACCATCATTAATGCCGCAACCGACTGCCGTACGTCTTTGGGTTGCATGCAAACCCTGGCTGAATTTTCATTGCTTGCCGAAGACAGCCCACGCCCGGTTAACCCCCGCGGCAGGGGTTGCTGATTCGTCTTTTCCTGAAAAAACAACGCCCAATCTTCAGATGCCTGCTCAAACATACGCCGCCAATCGCTCGGTACAGAGGACGGGTCTTTTTGATAGTGTTTATAAAGCGATTGGGCATAGGCTGCATTTGCGCCAATCATCGCTTCAAACAATTCACTTTTAGACGTCATGCAAATGCGCTCCCCAGCCAGGTTTTTTGATACAAACTTAAGGTACCAAAATTCCCCATCCCTGCCTAGCTCTCAGCTCACCTCTCAATAATAAAAAAGCCCACCGGAAACATCCGACAGGCTTTTCTGAGAACTCACACAACGTCTTAAAAAGATATAGTGTATTCTCCTTTTAATTTATCATCTCTTAATTTATGAAGACTGCGTAATTTTCTTGGCAGCTTCTTCAAATTGATCTTTAGTCATATCCATACTGAGAGTAACTTTTTCACCACCATTTAGGAAGCATCTATGATGCTTGCACTTAGGAAGCTTCCAAGCTGGATCTCTTGAGGAGGAGCCTGCGTAATTTTCTTAATAGCTTCTTCAAATTGATCTTTAGTCATATCCATACTGAGAGTAACTTTTTCACCACCATTTAGGGAGTATTTATTATGTGTCCATTCTTGAAAAGGAGTTGATTTCATTTTTTCCTTAAAAAGCGCAAAAATACCATCCTCCGTTAAATATTCAGTGTTTGGGCCATTATAATATTTAATAGCAAGTCTATCCCATGTAGGGTGAATAGACATTTCTAATGATGTAGCGTGTATAACTGTCAAACTATCATGGATCTTGGCATTAAACCCCTCAGGCGTACGACCAATGTAAAATGTTTCATCAAATTGATGACGTGCAGTCCAGCCAGCGCTTGCAGTTGCAGATGCTGCCCCCGCTTCTTCTGCTGGATCCATAGCAACAGCTGTAAAACCTAGCGTTAATGCTAGTATAGATGTAATTGTTGTTAATTTCATATTCTTTCCTTTATTTAAGTTATATTGATAATATAGGCCATTAAAAAAAAATTTCAATCATTATTAAAAATTCGTTAATTTCTGCACTTCAAGAGCACTTTTAGAGTGCTTCGATACTACTTTAATGAAGCCCCTACTTCCCCAATCCACCAACATCTTGTACGCACCACAACAAAAAAGCCCGTCGGGACCAACCAACAGGCTTTTTTTACAGGTAAAAAAGATTTAATCCAAAACTCAATTCATCTGAAATGGACTCTGAAATTTACCTGATTCTACACGATGAATTGGATCAAAACGCAGCGCATTCGCAGCTTTTTCAAGTTCAGCTGGCGTCATTGCTGCTTTAAATACTACATCGTCTGCA
>DLRV01000033.1 GCA_002500565.1 Holosporaceae bacterium UBA7879 | reverse complement strand
AAAATGGATGAAATGAAATATGATATGACTGGTGCGGCTGTTGTGACAGGGCTTATGAAAACACTCGCGGCGCGTCAGGCAAAGGTCAATGTTGTTGGTTTAATTGGTTTGGCTGAAAACTCCCCAGATGGAGATGCTTATCGTCCAGGCGATATTATTAAAACATACTCTGGCCAAACAATTGAGGTGACCAATACAGATGCCGAAGGGCGTGTTGTTTTATCAGATGTCCTGAGTTATGCCGTTAAAAACTATGACCCTAAGTGTGTGGTAGATTTAGCAACGCTTACAGGGGCAATCGTTATTGCTTTGGGTCATGAATACGCAGGTCTATTTAGTAATAATGACGAGCTTGCAAACAAGTTATTAGATGCCGGTGATAGCCAGAATGAGAAGCTATGGCGGATGCCATTGTGTGATGCCTATGATCGTTTGATTGATTCAAAAATAGCTGATGTTAACAACGCAGGTCCGCGGCAGGCCTCTAGTGCGACAGCTGCGCATTTTCTTCAGCGTTTTGTTGAAGATAAGCCATGGGCGCATATTGATATTGCTGGCGCGGCTTGGGGAGATAAAGCACACCCGCTAAGTGGGCATGTTGCTTATGGATATGGCGTTCAACTTTTAAACGAATACGTTAAGAAAAACCACGAGTAGGCGTTACGTATGGCTTTGAATCAAGTGGCCTTTTATCACTTGCAAAAGACGGGTGTGCTTGATTCATTGCCTGTTTTAGTGGACAAAATTTATGGATTGGGGCTAAAAGCCTTTATCTATCATCCTGATGAATCTATCTTATCTGATCTTGATAAGACGCTTTGGACCTATACGCCACTTTCATTTATCCCCCATGAAATTGTGGGTGCTAATCAGGAAGTAGATTATGAGAGGGCACCTATTGTTCTGTGTAACGATTTGAAAAAACTGCATAATTCTAATGTTTTCATCACTTTAACAGATTATAAAATTGAGGATGTTAGTGCAAAAACTGATCGCATTGTTGATATGTTTGATGGACGCCAGGATCAAGATGTTCAACATGCGCGAGATCGTTGGCAGGCCTACGCTACAAAGAAGGTTCCTTGCGTGTATTGGACGCAAAGTCCCGTTGGAAAATGGGAAAAGACCTTTGAAAAAGGTATATAAATACCGCCTATTTTGAAGCTATTTTGGGTCAATTTTGAGCTGTTTTGACCTAATTTTGATCAATTTCGGAGTCATTTTTGCATCTTTTTGAACACTTTTGAAATCATTTATGATACGTAGTAAATTAAATTTATGGAGATTCTCATGGAAAGAACATTATCAATTTTAAAACCAGACGCTGTTGCTAAAAACGTAACTGGTAAAATCAACAGTCGCTTTGAAGAAAACGGACTTAAAATCGTTGCGCAAAAACGCATTCAGCTAAGCCAAGCTGAAGCTGAGGGTTTTTATGCAGAACACAAAGAACGCCCGTTTTTTGGTGATCTTTGCGCGTTCATGACTTCTGGCCCGGTTGTTGTACAAGTTCTGCAGGGTGAAAATGCTGTTCGTAAAAACCGGGATTTGATGGGTGCAACAAATCCTAAAGAAGCTGAAGCAGGAACGATTCGCGCTGACTTTGCTGATTCAATTGATGCAAATGCCGTGCATGGATCAGATTCTCTTGAATCGGCTAAACGTGAAATTAGTTATTTCTTTAGTCAAACAGATATTATTGGCTAATCACTCTGAAGGGTGAGGAGGATATCATGATAAAGGCAGCCTTGAATTTTGTAAGAAAAACAGGGACTGCCTTTTTCTTTTGCTTGTTTCTTACCAACAATATTCTTGCTGATTATCAAATCCAAATCTCTATTGACTCTAAGGGAGAGTCTGCGCAAACAGCAAAAGAGAAGGGGATTGCTCTTGGACGAAAAAAGGCATTTGAAACACTTCTGAAGCGCTTACTGCCAAATAGTGAGTTTGACAGGTTAATAAGTGCACCTCCTAATTCCGAAGATTTTCTTGTGACATATCATTTGGCGCAAGAGAGATTCTCACCAACGCATTATAAAGCTGATATTTCATATCAATTCGATACAAAAGCCTTGCAGCAATACTTTCAAAGCAAACGGCTTTCATACTTGGATGCAATGATCCCCAGATTTGTTATATTGCCTTTGATACGACAGAATGGGCAATTAAAATTTTATTGGCAAGCATTGGATTTATTAAGGGAAATTGAAGAAAGATACCCATTATTGGATTTTTTATTACCTCTTGGAGATCTTGATGATGATAAACTTTTTGATGACCAGGCTCAAACAGCACAAACGTTATTTGCAAATCTAAATAACCGTTATGGACTGAATGCAACATTGATTCTTATTTTAGATGTGAGTGATGCTGTTCGTTCAAAAGAGGAAGAATCAGATGCTCCCACTGCAAACCAACTTTTGTTGAATAAGGTTGTTATTAAGCCATTTGGCTTGGTTGATTTTGATAGCTTTGTCTATCAATTAAAGGCTCCTGATGTGTTATCGGTTGAAACGCTTAAACACCATTTTGAAAAAATTTTTCCAATATTGATTGGCAACTGGTTTGATAAACATCTTGTCCGTGTCTTTGAGCCTAAGCCTTACTTGTATAAAATTAACACCTATGGTCTGAAATCTATGACAAAAACACTTGATTGGTTGGAAAATTTAGCACAAACAGACCAAGTTAATTTAAAAGAGTTCAATACAGAAAATATGATTGTTGAAATTATATATCGAGGTGAGCAAGACAAGCTTGAACAGGCATTGAACAGCCAGAAAATTTTGTATAAAAGTCTTAATTCTGTAAGTGAGCAAGCCGTATAGAGTATGAGATCAAAATGACTGCTAATATTTTAACCTCGCTTCGAATCGTTCTCACGCCTTTTATTATTGGGATGCTTTTACATGGACGCATCTCTTGGGCTTTCTGGCTTTTTTTCATTGCGGGTTTGACTGATTTTTTTGACGGCATGATTGCCCGGGCTTTCAAGCAGGAGACTTCCCTGGGTAAAATTTTAGACCCCATTGCTGATAAAGTTTTGATTATTGGTGTGTTGGCCACTTTATATGGGCTAGGATGGATTCCTTTATGGTTAATTGCAGTCATATTGCTTAGAGATCTTATGATCTTTGCTGGCTTTCTGTATACACGATTGAAAGATGTTGACCTTGAGCCGCGCCCATTGATGTTGAGTAAAATTAATACATTCTGGCAAGTTGTGACTGTTGTCCTTTTAATTCTTCAACGGTTGTATGGTTTCGATTCATTTTATAGTAAAATAGCCTGCTGGATTCTTGTATGTACAACTGTTCTGTCAGGCTTTCAGTATGCAATGGTAATGAAAAGAGAGTTATCTAAACGCTAAACAGGGCTTTTTAAATATAAAATTTGTGGATTAATAAGAGCTTGTTGATTTTGATGTCTATGCCATGCGTTCACAAGAAGCCGTGCGTCAGGTGTTTTAATAATCCATAAGCCATCGAAGTTTAATTCATTTGGTTTAGGGTTATCAGAAACAACTGTCTTAACGTTATTCTCTTCTAAGAACACATCAATTTTTTCAAAGGTAACCACATCATGCTGCCATGCGTTACCAGAATGTAGGCCAACATAGTAACTTTGGCATTTTGTATCGAGTAAGTAGGCTGTTTTTTCTGAAGGGGATGTTTGTGTATAGCCTGTTTGCAAAGCTTCAAACGCGCTGATGCCATAGAGCGGCGCCCCTGAAGAAAGCGCAAGTCCTTGTGCAAAGGCCATACTGCTACGCAGACCAGTAAAAGACCCGGGGCCACGGTTAACGATGTAAATTGTAATATCTTGTATGGTGTGATTAGCGCTTTTTAGAAGTGCGTCTGTGCGATCAACCATTTGCGCTGTGCTGGAGTTATGAAAGGTTGTTTGTATTTGTAAATGGCCTAGGCATGAATCATCTTCATAGAGCGCTAAGCTGAGTAAGGTTTGATGGCTGTTGTCGAGAGCAAGGATGAGGGGCATGGCTAGATGTTTTTTGCTTTGATGAGGGCGATGGCCATGCTGAGAACTTCTTCAGGCGTTTCGGAGGTGAGATCTAAAATGTAGGCATCACTGGCTGGTTTTAAAGGACTGTTTTGGCGGCTAATATCGCGCTGATCACGTACAACGATGGATTTATATATATCTTCATAGGTTATTGATGGATCCGTTGTTTGGGTTTCAAGATAGCGTCTTCTGGCTCGTTCTTCGGAGTCAACAATAAGATAAAGCTTAACATTAGCATTAGGAAATAAAACAGTTCCTGCATCTCTGCCATCTATGACTGCGCCGTCATAGGACGGTATCCCCTGATTTACTTTATCAAGGCATAAGGTTTGAAAAAGAGATCGGATCGTTTCAATTTGTGAAATTTCTGAGGCCTTCTGCGCTATGGACTCTGAGCGGATTGCAGGATCGTTTAAATCAGCTGTGGCAATTGCTGACCTTAATTGTGTCGCGAAAGTTTCAGAATTGGTTGGCTGCCCTGGGTTATCAATTATGTGTTTCGCCATCCATCTGAAAATAGACCCAGAGTCTAGGTGATAAAGGTTATAGTGTTTGGCTAAATTCTTGGCAAGCGTTCCTTTGCCAGATGAGGCTGGGCCATCGATGGTTATTATCATTTTGATGTCCTGAATTTTGGTCGGAGTGGCGGGATTTGAACCCACGACCCCCACACCCCCAGCGTGGTGCGCTACCAGGCTGCGCTACACTCCGACATAATTTATCTGCACTATACTGTTGAGAAAGGCTTTTTACAAGGTAAACAAATCTATGGATCAATAAAAGTGGTAGCGGAGGAGGGACTCGAAC
>DLRV01000028.1 GCA_002500565.1 Holosporaceae bacterium UBA7879 | reverse complement strand
TAGTTATCTGGTACAGCCCCTTATATAGATACGGCTCTAACTGCATTTTTATTTCCAAATACAGCACCCACTGTATTTACCTTAGCAGAATCTAAACCAAGAACGTACCGTAAAAATTACGGGGTTTTTTACAAGCTCGTATTATCAATAGTATTAATCAGTTCACAGCAACAATAAACTCAAAAAACCACAAAAAATGTGGTGACGGGGGTTTTGTGAGCTCTTCCCGCTACCCGTCATTCCAAAGGAGTGAAACGACTTTGGGAATCTCATACCACTTACACGTCATCATGAGGAGGCGTTCACGCCGACGTGATGATCTCTTGCAACTTTCGTCAGATCCTCACGCTCCCTTCGCTCGCTCAGGATGACTGGTTCTGGTTTACCCGCCTTCACCTTACCAGTCATTGCGAAGGAGCAACGCGACTGTGGCAATCTCTCTTATAAACTCAACAAAAGCTTCATGCTTTTCTAAACATCAATTGATAGACTAAATTCTAATCTTCAAATCAAGTTACCGGTTTTCTGACCAGTCCTGCAATAATACTCCTTGGTACAACAACCGGATACGTTGTTTTTTGGTTATCGTCAGCAAAAATAGTCATTTTTAATTTTTTGAAACCTTCAATAGCCGTTGGTTTAAAATCAACCACTTTCAAATCAGGATAAGCAAAAACCTGTTGTTGCGGTGCCAAAGGATCACCAAACCCAGCCATAGCTTGGGCTCTTTGCATCAAACCCCCTTGAACCATAGAAATACGGCCAATTAGCAGTTGACCTATCTTCAGTGCCTTGTACGTTTTTATGTCAATATCAGCAGACGGAATAAATGCATGCCTAATCCCCGATTTTTCTCCACCAAGATCTTTAACAAAACTAACCCTATATCCATTTTCATTAACGCCTGTAATAGTCAGAAGAAGTGGTTTGGATACTTTATTATCGGCATCAGGATCTGGCACGATTTTTTGTTTTATTCTTATCTGATGATAACTCATAATATAAAATGTTTGATTGATCTCTTGATTTAAAGATTGACTTACCTCTCTTTGAATTTTTGGCTGTAACGCAAAACGTTTGCTAAGAAGTACATCGTTATAAAAAGGAAGAAATCCCATATTTGCCTTAGTCATAAACAATCCTGGTTTCATGCTACCAAACAACAGATGCATAAGATAATAAGGATCTTTAAGCACAAACGACTTGTGAAATTCTGACTGTTTGTAACGCTCTCTTATTTTTGTGCCAATTGGCCCTGATGGCTTTATTTCGTTTATACCATCGACTCTTGTACCATCGCGCAGTATTACATTTCTTGTACCGTCACGACCCATTGCATTTAGGAGTTGTTGAATTGGACGTGGAAATGATCTTTCTTCAATGATTGGCTTTGCTGCATCACGCATTTCTGGTTTCATCTTCGCTAATACGCCAGATGCTTCACCATGGTTCAAGCGTGAAAGTTCATTTCGACTAGAGTTTTCGGCAACTTGATTCCAGAACCTAGCCAACGGATTTTTGCCTTGTCTATGATCTCTGACCAAAGATGCAAAATCTTGGGTTGTTTTGAAATAACTCCATACCGGCACTCCTTTTTCTGCAATCTTATTCATCTCATCTTTCAAACCGGTCCTTTCAAGATATGATTTAATCGTAGCAGACCGAATTTCGTCAAATTTGAGTGCTTCAATGTTACCAACACCAGCAAGGAGGATAGCTAACGTCCCAATTGTTAAATATTTTTTCATCATTCACCCCTGTTAAATTATTTTAAAACTTCCAACCAACTTTGACCTTAATAGACAAACTATTTTTTGGTCTTAGCTTGTTATTAACATTTAAATCCATCGCTGTATCAAAGTTTTCAGCTCTATTACTTGTTTTTATACTTTTTGTTCGGAAAATATAACCAACCTCACCACCAACAAATAGATTTTTAGTGGTATACACGTCAGCACCAAGACCCACCTTGACTCCAGGAATATTTTTTGAAGACTGGGCAGGTATTGACTTTTGCAAAACCCCCAGATCGAATTCATCTTGTCGATAAGAAATTTTATAGCGAGACAGATCTAAACCAAGCACACCATACACAAAAGTACTTTCCTTAACAATACGACCCAACTTTATGTCCAAACCAAAATTCAAACGTTTTTTAACTTCAGTTGTTTGATAAAGTTGTGAAGCTTCATTAATAAGGTTGTAAGAATCACTCTTTCTAAAATCATGACCAATGCGCAATTCAGGAGCCCAAGCCATGGACTTACTCATACATAAGTATCCCATGAAAATTTCTGGCATAATAGTATTTTTTGAGAATTTTAAAGTGTAAGCATCACTTAAGGCAGGCACTAAGTCAATGGCTGAGACGCTTTGTTTATACTTATTATTATTCCATGATGTGCCAACACCAGCATAAAAACCACTATCAACTTTTGCCGAAACACCACCAGACAGCAAACCTGCAAGAACATATAAAGATGCTTTTTTCATGCAAAAACCCTATTAAACAATTATTTAATCTTAGCATTCAGAAATTACGCGTCAAGAATTATAACTCTGCAAACCTTAAAATGATTTTGAATAAATTGTATTAGACCCTCACGTCGAAATTGCATTTCTCCTCAGGGTGACGGGTGTTTGATTTACCTGCCTTCACCTTACCCGTCATTCTGAGCGGATTTTTAATCCGCGTGAGAATCTCATGCCACTTACACGTCATCATGAGGAGCTACCTTGTAGCTACATAATGATCTCTTCTTACTTCACTTAGACCCTCACGTCGAAATTACATTTCTCCTCAGGGTGACGGGTGTTTTGCGCGGCCATCCCCAAAAACTGTCGTTGTGATGTGGAGCGCAGCTCCAACGTGGCAATCTCTCTTACAAACTCAACAAAGGCTTCATGATTTTTCAAGCATCACGCGACGGATTAGAACAATATAAACCAGTTGTGTCCAAAGAAATGTCAAACTTGTAACCGCTTCAAAGATAAGTGTTTTAACAAAAATGCTGTGAGGTAAAAGTTCCAACGCAATCCAACCAACGATTCCAAGGGTTGTAAAAATCAAAAAAAGGAACCCATATACTTTAACGAACAAGGCCGTATACCCCCGTGTCCAACGCCAACAATCTTTTAATTTTGAGGATTGATTCGTAAATACCAAAAATTGGCCAATGCTTATACGCATGGAAATAATTATCCCAAGCCCCGTCACAATCAGCATAAGTCCATGCAGGGGATCTAATTTAAGCATTTCCCATTTTTGTAAGCCACTGAGTCCGCTAATGATAATATCCGCACCCAGAAAAAAGGGTGTAATAATGGCAGTAAGTGATTGCTGCACTTCAAGCTTCAAAAAATTTAATGTTATATGATCAACATAAATTTGAGAAATTATTATCAAAAAAATGCCGACAAATAAAAAATACAAAAACATGTATTTTAAAAGCCAACAAAAGTATCTTTTTATGTTTTTTGAAAAAGGTTGAACCTGATAAAGTTCGGGGATGAACTTTTGCACTAATTTTTTATTCAAAAGAATATAAGTCAAAATAACGACAATGTTGTAGAGTGAAACTCCTATCAAAAAAGTGAGATTTTTATGGGTTAATTTTTTTGGAAAATAATTTATAGGAAATAGTGCAAATAAAAGAATTAGCATCAATAATATAAAAGGGTCTAGACTAGGTTGGGATTAATTTTTCCATATTTTCCAGAGGATCTGGAGGAGATTTTTCTGACCTCTAAGGTTAAATCTAAACTCACACTCTTTGAGATGCAATAGGAAGTTTTTATCTGTCAGTCCATTGAACTTGGCCATACGCCTTTTTGCAAATGACCAGAAGGACTCAATTCCGTTCACATGGCACTTCCCACGGGCGAATTCATCCTTTGAGTGGAAGACGCGATAGTGGTCATATCCGTTGAGAATCAAGCCATCATAGGCCTTCCATCCGTCCGTGTAAACGGTACTTTCCTCCAGGATTTTTCCTTCAATAATAGGCATAAGCTGTTCTTTAGAGCAGTTTTGGACGATCTCTACATGCACAGACCCTCCTCGCTTCAACAGTCCGAACACAGGCGTTTTTCCTGCGGCACCTCGTCCTCGTTTCCCTCTGATGCGCTTAGCACCAAAGTAAGATTCATCGCATTCTATTCGCCAGAAAATATTCTGTCTGCATCCATTGTAGAGGCAGCTATTTTTCGGCGAAATAGGTTGTAATAGCGGTTGATTGTGTTGCGGTTAATCTCCAATAAAGCAGCTGTTTTGGAGGCCGTAATATCCTCGCAAAAGTGCTTCATAATTTTTTTAACTTTGTAATCGCTTAAACCATTACTCATACTAGCATTAAAAACCTTTTCTAATGGTTATGCTAGTCTAGACCCAAACTTTTATATGACTAAGGTTCAGGTTAAATTAAGAAAAAATCATTTGAATTTATGTTTGAAAATATAGTTGTCTTTGGCTCAACAGGAACGATAGGCAAAAGCCTTGTTGAAAAAATTACCACAAAATATCCAAACGCATTAATACACGCTTGCTCTTCAAAGCAACAATCCTTTGAAAATTCAAACGTTAGAGAACATCAAGTGAATTACATAGATGAACAATCTCTAGCTTTTACAAAAGAACAGGTAGCCTCTATATCTAAAACACTTGATCTAATTTTTGTTGCAACAGGCATGTTACACAACAAAGACATAATGCCGGAAAAAGCCACCAAAGATCTAAGTGCAGAAAATTTTCTAGCCCTCTACCAAGCCAATACGATTGTTCCAGCCCTCATCGCAAAGCACTTCCTCCCACTTCTTAATAGAGAAAATCGGGCTGTTTTTGCAGCTCTCTCTGCACGTGTTGGCAGTATATCAGATAATCAACTTGGGGGATGGTATGCATATCGCTGCGCAAAAGCAGCCCTTAACATGCTTATCAAAAACCTGAGCATTGAAACAAGCAGGCGCTGTCCTAAGTCTGTTGTAATTGGACTTCATCCAGGCACTGTTAAAACACCTTTATCTGCACCTTTTCAAAAACATGCTTCAAGTAATCGTCTTTTTGAACCCGAGTTTTCAGCAGAAGCATTAATGAATATCATAGAAACAGTTCAACCCAAGGATACGGGAAAATGTATAGCCTGGGATGGTAAAGAGATAATGCCATGAAAAATCATCCAAAAATACCCATCGATGAAGTTATTGCAATGGCTTGGTGTGATAAAACTTCGTTTGATACAATAAAGGAAGTTGCTGGCATTACCGAGAAAGAAGTCATTAAGTTAATGCGGCAGAATCTTAAATCTTCCAGCTTCCGCTTATGGCGTAAGAGAGTGAACAACCGCCCCTTAAAACACAGACTAATCACAAAACAAAAAAAAGATGAACATAGTTTGGTTTAAGCGCGATCTTAGGCTTCATGATCACGCACCATTGGTTGAAGCATCAAAAAAGGGCGCCATCTTACCGCTCTATATCATTGAGCCCCAACTATGGTTGCAGCCTGATATGAGCCATAGGCACTATCAATTCTTAGTCGATAGCCTCAATGATCTTGACAAAAACCTGAAAAAATACGGGGGAGGCCTCATCCTCAAAGTTGGAGAAGTAGTTAATGTTCTAAGCCAGCTTCACAAACAAAATCCCATCACCAATATCTACTCCCACGAAGAAACATGGAACAATTGGACATATCAACGTGACAAGGAAGTTTTAGCCTGGGCCCAGCAAAATCGTATCCCGTGGATTGAAAAACAGCGAAATGGTGTATTTAGAAGACTTAAAGATCGATCTAATTGGGGTCAGCGGTGGTATCAAGAGATGCGCAAGCCTCTTATTCAACTACCCTCTAAACTAACTTTCATATCGGCGCACTCAAACTCCATACCTAAAGCATCGGACTTACAAATTCCAGACGACTTTTGTATCAACCGTCAACAGGGTGGTCGAACATTAGGGATCGAATTACTTAATACATTTCTTGAACAACGCGGTAAAAATTACACAAAAGAAATGTCCTCACCAGTTACTGCATTTGACAGTTGCTCCCGCCTTTCACCGCATTTTTCCTTTGGAACTCTATCTGTGCGCGAAGCCTTTCACGCCGCTGAAAACAGACTAAAAAATCTAAGACAAGATTGGTCACCTGACTCAAAGTCTTGGTACAGTGCTATGCGTTCTTTCCTCAATCGCTTGCGTTGGCATTGTCATTTTATTCAAAAGCTTGAGGATCAACCATCCATTGAATTTGAATCCATGCATCCAGCTTACAGAGACATTCGCCCAGAAGTTTCAAATCAAGATTTTTTAATTGCATGGCAAGAAGGAAAAACAGGGTTTCCCTTCATTGATGCGTGTATGCGGGCTTTAAAAGCAAGTGGCTGGATCAACTTTAGAATGCGCGCAATGCTTACAAGTTTTGCAAGTTATCATTTATGGTTACCCTGGCAAGTCACTGCCTTATACTTAGCCAAACAATTCACTGATTACGAGCCAGGCATTCACTATTGTCAAATGCAAATGCAATCTGGCACAACTGGTATTAATTCTATTCGAATTTACAATCCATTAAAGCAGAGCATTGATCAAGATCCCTTTGGCACTTTCATTAAAGAGTGGATTCCTGAACTGACAAACATTCCCGAGGCCCTTATTCACACACCATGGAAACAGCCTCTTTTAATGAATGGTTATCCCTTTCCTATTATTGATGAAAAATCAGCGCGCACAAAAGCTGCAAAAATTTTATTTGGTATTCGTAAAGATCCTAATCATTTGGCAAATGCTGAACTGATTCTAAAGAAGCATGGGTCAATTCAAAGATGAAGTGCAA
>DLRV01000005.1 GCA_002500565.1 Holosporaceae bacterium UBA7879 | reverse complement strand
ATTACTTGACCTATACAAGAATGATAGGTGAGTTGTGGACACTCCCCGCAATGACGGGTTATTTTTTCCGCAAAGCGCGTTTTTTGTGCAAGGTTTCGGAATACGTCAAATACAACGTTGTCATGATAATGACAAACGCCCCCAAAATGGTGTTGAACTTAATAACTTCGCCAAACAAAAAGTAGCCAAAGATGCTGGCAAAAACCAACTCAACATACCGGAAGGGAGCCAAAGAAGAGGCATCGGCAGCATAAAACGCCCGGAATAAAAACACTTGAATCAAATTGGCGCCTGAACCCAGAAGGAACAGCCAAAAAAGTTCGGTATATGTGGGTGTTTTCCAAACCATCAGTGCTGGCCCCAGGGCTGCAATGGTGGTTCCAAGTGCAAAATAAAACAGTAACGTCATGGTGGTTTCCGTGCTGACCATACGTTTGGCCAATACATCCAACCCGGCAAATAAGAACGCAGCGCCCATGGGAATAAAGGCCAGCAGATTAACTTTGTTATCGGTGGGATCAATGACAATGAGAATTCCAATAAAACCAAAGAATGTAGCAATCCAGCGGTTATTAGAAATTTTTTCCCGCAAAAAGATAGCGGCTAAAATTAAGACAAAGAACTGTTGCGTAAAAGAGAAAGTTGTGACTTCGTTCAGCGGCACCAACAGCACGGAATAGGTATAAAGTGCAATGGCTGCAACCCCCAAAATAGCTCGGTAAACGTGCAGCTTTGGATTGCTGGTTTTAAAGGCTTTTAAGCCCTTGGGTAGCATGAACGGCAAAACGGTAAGCATGCTGAAAAGAAAGCGAAAGAAGCTGATTTGTAAACCATCAAGATTACCACTGGCCTGCCGGGCAACGACATCATTCGAGATGCTGACAAGAGCGGTTAAACAGGCCCAGGTGGCACCTTGGGGAAAGCCTTTTTGAAAAAGCCAGAAACGGGAAAGGTTCATGGAGTGGATCTCATAAAAATTTATCAAACAAAAATTATTACAAAGGAGATAGAAATGCAAACACTAAAACTAATGATGACCAATCAAGAGGGGCAAATGCGCGATGTAGGAGCCAACTTGTCTGTGTTGAAGCTGATGCTTTGTTTGAAACGGGGCATGGCATCGGTTTTGAAAATGGTGATTCGCTGGCAAGATCGTGCGCAATTGGCTGCATTTGAAGGGCGGACAGTACATCTTGTGTTTGGTGAAACTGTGGTGTTTACGGGGCAATTGATGGGGAGGTTAATGCCCATTGAGACATATTGCCTGGAGGCTGTTTTTGAGGGAGCAGAAAACAAAGATGTGAACTGGGCATCGATTGTGGCGGGGCTGAATATTGACCCGCTTTTTTACACCGATCGCCAGCTTGAGCAACCAGAGAAAATACTCAAGGATTTAGGTATTACGGTTGTGGGCGGAGAAAATCTGGATGCAACGATTGGCCGGCAGCACGTTGAGATTGCTGGGCCGATTGCAGCTGAGGGTTTTAAGCTGGAAAAACTCTATGATCCTTTGTCAGTAGTGCAAGGACGAGTGGCGGTTGAATGGATCCAGGAAGGGCGCGGGCGAACAGATATCAGTGAAAAAATCGCCCGTCTATGGCCCGATGACTGTCTGAAAACACTGAATGGCGTGCAGATGCAAAAGCGTTGGTTCAAAGTGAAAAATGTGCCACACACACCCTATGAAATTGCTGAGAGCTCTTTGGAGCTTGTGCCTGCTTTAACACAAACGATAACCATTGGTGAGAATAGACAAGTTTCACTGTATGCCTTTAAACCACATTTGACGTTAGACTGGCACTGCCAATTCCCCCGCCGGGAAGTATGTACGTTTAGGATGGAGGTGCCTGGGCAAGCCCACCAGCAAGAAACAACCTATCAGCTTGAGATTGACCTGCAAGATATCACCCGTGATCGGCAAACACCGGCTTGGGTTTCTGGGAAGAGTTACCAGAAAGGCGCATGTGTTTTGTACCAATCGCAGCGGTACCAGTGCCAATCGGACCATGAGAGCAGCGCGTACTTTTGGCATGATTTATCCCAATGGCAGAAATGCCTAGAAACAGCGGCGCCACTTGGACATGTAGCGAAAGGGCAGTATTTTAACGGCCGACGGGGACAGCAAAGTTTGGCTTATGCCCTACAAATTGCGCAGGCCCGATTAAAAGATCGATGGCTTTGTCAAAGACTATCGTTTCAGCTGCCATTAGCTGTAGGGCAAAATCTGATGCCTGATATGCTGATCACAGTCAAAGATCGGCGCCTGCCAGATGGCGAGCTGACCGGCGTTTGTCAGCAACTAATCTGGCGATTGGATGGCGAGGGGCAGCGTTATGAGATTGAATGCATCCTTCTATGCCCGCCTAAAAATGTTGCGGTTAAGTCTGTAGCGGGCACCAGGGATTTAAAAACGCTATGGCCTTGGGATTTGGCACAAGGGTTTGACTTTCGAGAAGATCCGGACCCAATGGCTGATATTGAAATTGGTCCAGATTTGCTGGTGCAAGGTGTGCGGGTTAAGAACCCAGCTGAGGATCAATTAAGAGCGGTGGGCGATGAACTGGCTGCAGCGCCGGCCAAACAATGGCGACAGATACTGGATAAAGTGCCAACAACTGTGGAAATTGATTTGGCTGATTTGATCCGTGATGAGCCTTTAGAACGACACAGTCAGTTGAAGCTAAAATCGCACCCATAATTTTATTTACACAACATTCACAAGAAGGACAGGAAATGGCAAACGCAAAGCTAAAAACCCCTAAAAAGACAGGAACCAGTCAAAAGAAAAACATGCCCAAGAAGCCAGACACACCCACCATAGATCCAAAAATTGCCGAAATATTGAAGAAGGGCGGGGCGCAATCAGCCTTACAACAGGTATTGAACCAAATGCCCCATGATCCGGAATTGTATAACTGGCAACAATTGGCACGGCGCAATCAGAAACTGCCGAAAGGACTGCGGTGGAAAATCTGGCTCATCATGGCCGGGCGCGGGTATGGAAAAACACGGACGGGGGCTGAAACAATTCGGCAATGGGTGATGTCTGGCCAATACCGACGCATTGCTTTAATTGGCAATACAGAAAAAGATGTGCGACAGGTGATGATTGAAGGGCCTAGCGGTTTGCTGGCTTGTCACCCGCCCAATGGGATGAAACCGAGGTATTATGCATCGCTGGGGGTGGTGATTTGGCCCAATGGCGCGGTGGCCAGTGTGTATACCGCGGAAGCTTATGAAAAGCTACGAGGGCCACAGTTTGATGGCGCGTGGATTGATGAGTTGGCCAAGTTTCGTTTTGCCCAAGAAACCTGGGATCAGCTGCGTATGGCGCTGAGATTAGGGCAACAGCCACGGGTGGTGATTACAACCACACCGCGACCTCTGCCCCTGATTCGGAATATCATGGAAGATAAGCTGACTAAAATTACCCGTGGGAGTACTTTTGAGAATAAGGCTAATTTGTCGCAAGCCTTTTTGAAACAGATCAAGCAGTGTTATGGTGAAACACGCATCGGCGCGCAGGAAATATACGGGCAACTGTTGGATGATCGACCTGGGGCGCTGTGGCGACGGGATTTGATTCAATATGGTTATCCGGGTATTAACACACCATTTCTGCGGGTGGTGATTGCGGTGGATCCAGCCACAACATTTGGGCCTGATAGTGATGAAACCGGGATTATTGTGGCAGGGGTTACGGAAGAAAAACGTGCTTATGTGCTGGCCGATTTAAGTGGGCGGTATAGCCCCAACGAATGGGCCGAGAAAATTACCCAAGCCTACGAAACGTATCAAGCCGACCGGGTGGTAGCAGAAACCAACCAGGGCGGGGCGATGATTGAACAGATCTTGCGCAGCCATGAAGCCAACGTCAGTTTTCGCGGAGTATGTGCCAGACGGGGTAAAAAAGCCCGGGCTGAACCTGTGGTGGCTTTATATGAACAAGGACGCGTTTATCACCAAAAAGTATTTGAGAAATTGGAAGATCAGCTGTGTGGCTATGTGCCGGGGGAATCAATCAAATCGCCCGATCGGTTGGACGCGTTGGTTTGGGCCTTAACCGATTTGGTGATTAGCCCAACCTATCAAACCCGGGTGTGGAGCGTTTAGGGAAGACGGGAGATAAATACAAAAAAACCCAGTCAAAAGACTGGGCTTTTTGATTTTTAGTATGAAACCAAAAATTAGAAGTGGTACGTAACACCAACGTTGGCAACAAAACCTTTTGGTCCTTTGATGTTGTTTTTGTTGTATGTTCCGGGGGCAAAAGTCTTTTTAAGCCCAGATTTGCTAAGGTTGAATTTGTAACCCGCTTCAGCCAACCAAGACATTTTTTCAGAAATACGACCGTTAACACCCAACAATGGCGTTAGCGTGTAAGTGCGGAAGTTATCTTTATTGCTTGGTGTTCCATCTGCAAACTTAGTAGTTACACGGCTTTGCTCACGCAAGAAGTTCAAAGCAAGGTATGTGTTAACTGTTTCACTTACACAAGTCCCACCAACAAGGCCTAGACCGAAGTTGAAACGTGGCTTGTGGTGAAGAGCCCATTGACCAGCTTCTTCAGTGAATTTTTCATCACCGAAATTGTAACCAGCGAGAAGGTTTACACCCGCGAAGTATTTTTCTTGCATTGCCCACGTGTGACCCAAACGCAAACCAAGGTTGAAAGAACCTGAGTTTTTAGATTTATTACGAGTCGTACCTGGAAGACCTTTGGTTTTCATTTTGTTTTGGCTGAAACCACCCGTTAGAGTTGTGTTCCAACCAGTTTTTACGTGTGCCGCACTTGCTGAAAGAGCGACTGCAGAAACAGCTAAAGCTGTAAGTAGTTTGTTCATTTTAATATCCTTTTGGTTATTATTGGTTAACAATTGCTTGATACTTAAGGTCTGTGGATCTGAAATGCAAGCGCGTTGTAGGGTAGTTCGTTAATATTTCTTGCAGAGTGTTGCAAAAATGTCACGGTTAAATGGTGGTTGATTTTTGAATTTGGCTGCGGATAATGAACTTTCAACTTTGTTTAGCGCGCTCAATGAGGGATCTATGGCCAAGCTCTATTTTTACTATTCAGCAATGAATGCCGGGAAAAGCACTGTTTTATTGCAGACGGATTACAATTACCGTGAGCGGGGGATGGCAACACTGATTTACACACCCAGCATTGATGATCGGTATGAGCGCAATCAAGTGACATCGCGGATTGGGTTGAAGGCAGCAGCACGGCCCTTTGATGACGGGTTCGATTTTTTCCAAGATGTGCAGCGGGAAGTTGGGGCCAATGCAGGGATGAAAATGTGCGTTCTGGTGGATGAAGCACATTTTTTGAAGAAACAACAGGTTGAACAACTATGCCGAGTGGCCGATCAATTGGGAATCCCTGTATTATGTTATGGCTTGCGGTCTGACTTTTTGGGCGAACCGTTTGAAGGGAGCCAATACTTGTTGGTATGGGCGGATAAACTGGTAGAATTGAAAACAGTTTGCCATTGTGGAAAAAAAGCCACCATGAACATGCGGATTACAGCCGATGGACAAAAAGTAACAGAGGGAAGCCAGATTGAAATTGGTGGCAATGACCTGTATATTTCAACCTGCCGCCGGCACTTTACCGAGCCTGTGTAGCCGTTACGATTTAGGCCTGTTTTTAAGGGAAAGGGATTGCGACGCGGACTATGATCTGGCAGGAGATCATCACGTCGGCGTGAACGCCTCCTCATGATGACGTTTCCCCTTTTACCGGTCATCCTGAGCGACTGTAAGGAGCGTGAGGATCTTATGGATAATACTATAAGAGATTCTCACGTCGCTGCAAAGCAGCTCCTCATGATGACGGGTTTTTTGTATGGCAAGAGAGATTGCCACGTCGGCCGTTGGCCTCCTCGCAAAGACTGGTTTTTTGCTCACTCGTCACCCCTTGTACAAGAATGACGCGGAAATTAAAAGGCCTGCCCAAGACGATTCACACTTTATGCTTCACCAATTTAGCTGAATGGGGTAAAACCATGTCATGAGAAAAATGAACAAATCCACAACGATGATCAGACAAAAAATCCTGCCAATTTTACTGCTGGCCTTATTGACGCAGTGTGAAACCAATACGGGCACGCGGCCGGCGCGCTACGCGCCAATGAACACCTGGGAACGCCAGGATGTGAAACATCCAGACCGAGTGTTTGGCGAAGGCGGCATCTCTTTGACGGAATCCTCAACGGTTCCGGGCGGCGCTGTGAAAGTAAATGCTTATCTGTGGCGGGCGAGCTTGGACGTGATTTCCTTTATGCCGTTGGCGCAAGTTGAACCGTTTACCGGCGTAATCACCACCGACTGGTACCAACCTGCCAACAGCGATACCGAACGCTTTAAAATAACGGTTTTGGTGCTTGACCATGTGCTGCGGGCCGATGGCGTGAAAGTGTCCACGTTTAAAGAAACCTATACAGCGGATAAAGGCTGGTCGACGGCACAAGTTGATCCGGACATGAACGAGCGGTTGGAAGAAACAATTCTGGAGCGGGCCCGGGAGCTGCGCTTGGAATCGCGAAGTGAAAAAGCCTGAGATTATGGTCACATACGCGCCATCAACCTTAGAAAAAAAATGGCAACAACAGTGGGCCAAACAGCAAGCTGAGGCGGGCAAGGCTTCTAATGGAGTTGAGGCTGTAGGGAACACTGTTAAAAATCCTTATTATGTGTTGGAGATGATGCCGTATCCATCGGGGCGGTTGCATATGGGACATGCACGCAACTATGCCTTGGGGGATTTGATTGCCCGTTTTAAACGCAAACAAGGGTTTGATGTGCTGCATCCACCCAGTTGGGATGCCTTTGGTTTGCCGGCTGAAAATGCGGCAATTAAACATAAAGTGAGCCCCAAAGTTTGGACAGAAAAAAACATTGCCGCAATGCGTGACCAGCTAAAACGCTTGGCGATTAGCTATGATTGGGATCATGAAGTTTCAACGTGTGATGTTGATTATTATGCTCAGCAGCAAAAGTTGTTTTTAGCCCTCTATGAAAAAGGTTTGGTGTATCAAAAAGAATCTTCTGTGAATTGGGACCCGGTTGAGCAAACCGTTCTGGCCAATGAACAAGTTGTTGATGGTAAAGGCTGGCGTTCGGGCGCGCCGGTTGAAAAGAAAAAACTGAAGCAGTGGTTTTTCAAAATTTCTGCGTATGCAGAGGAGTTGCTAGCGGATTTGGACGGGCTGACCGAATGGCCGGAAAAAGTACGCACCATGCAGGAAAAATGGATTGGTAAATCAACCGGAGCGCTGATTCAGTTTCCAGTTGTTGAGACTGATCAATCGATTGAGGTATATACCACGCGGCCAGATACGCTGTTTGGCGGGACATTTGTTGGCCTTTCAGCTGAGCACCCATTGGCCATGGAGGCCGCAAAAAATAAGGCTGATGTGGCGGACTTTATCAAAAAATGTGCCAAACAAGATACCAGCCAAAAAACCCTGGATACCATGGAAAAAGAAGGGGTGGATACCGGGCTGCGGGTGATAAACCCGTTTAGCAAAAAAGAAATGCCGGTTTACGTTGTGAACTATGTGTTGATGGACTATGGCACAGGCGCTGTTTATGGATGTCCAGCCCATGATGAACGCGATTATGTGTTTGCACGCAAATATGATTTAGCGATTCAACCGGTTGTGTCGGGGCCTGAAGGAGCGGCGCAAGAGCTGCCGTATGTTGGGCCTGGCACATTAATAAATTCGGGTTTTCTTGATGGGCTGTCGGTTGAAGAGGGGATCAAGACTGCCCTGGTTAAGCTGGAAGATCTTGGATGTGGCCAGGCACAAACAACCTATCGCTTGCGGGATTGGGGTGTGTCGCGGCAACGGTATTGGGGCTGTCCCATTCCGATGGTTCAGTGTGGGGCGTGTGGTGTGGTGCCAGAAACCCGATTGCCCGTTCAATTACCCGAGGATGTGGTTCTGGAAAAAGCAGGAAACCCGTTGGTAGATCACCCGAGCTGGAAACATGTGACTTGTCCAAAGTGTGGTGGACCAGCGGTGCGTGAAACAGATACGTTGGATACTTTTGTTGATTCTTCCTGGTACTTTTTACGGTTGGTGAATCCAAAAGCAGAGACACCACTGGATGCAGCGGCAATCAAAAACTGGCTGCCGGTTAATCAATATATTGGCGGTATTGAGCATGCAGTGATGCATTTACTGTATGCGCGGTTTATGACCAAAGCTTTGCGTGACTGCGGATTAATTGACTTATCTGAACCATTTCAAAAGTTGATGACGCAAGGAATGGTGTGTCATGAAACATACCGTAACAGTCAAGGAGATTGGTTGAGCCCTGAAGAAATTGAAACAGTTGAGGGGCGTGTTGTTGAAAAAGCAACTGGCCAGGAAGTTCAGGTTGGTTCGGCTGAAAAAATGAGTAAGTCGAAGCTGAATGTAGTGGATCCAGAGGGCATTATCAATGCTTATGGCGCTGATGCCGCCCGGTTGTTTGTTTTATCTGACAGCCCGCCTGATAAGGATTTTGACTGGACGGAAACCGGCATCCATGGGGCTTGGAAATATCTTAACCGGTTATGGCGGATGTGTTTGGAATGTGGGAGCGTTGAGGTTGTTAATGCGGACACGGATAAGCAGCAACTTTCTGCGATTCATGAAACCATTCGGGATGTGACCCGGCATTTTGATCAGTTCCATGTGAATAAAGGGATTGCACGGATTCGTGAGTTGACCAACCAATTAAGCCAAAATCAGCCAGAAATTAGCCCAGAAACGTATCGCTTTGGCTGTGAAGTGGCCCTGCAATTGTTATTCCCGATGGTGCCGCATATGACTTCTGAGTTGTGGCAGCGACTTGGATTTGATGGCGAGCTTGCCAGTGTGTCTTGGCCCGTGGCTGATGAAACAATGATTGTGAAAACATCGGTTTGTTATGCTGTGCAAATCAATGGTAAAGTGCGGGCTAAGATTGATGTGGACCCGTCGTTGGATCAAGAATTGCTGATTGCACAAGTTAAAGACCATGAGATGGTCAAAAAACACTTGGAAAATAAGGCGATTCGTAAGACTATAGTTGTGCCAAATAAGGTGATTAGTTTTGTTGTATAGAAAAGTTTTTGGGTTTCTTTTAATTTGTTTGTGCCTGTCGCAGTGTGGGTTTAAGCCGCTTCTTTCTGAAGAAAACGGTGATATTGTTCAGGCTTTTAGTGAGATTGACATTCCGGTGATTCCTAACCGGGATGGGCAAATTATGCGCAATGAGCTGAAAAAAATGTTCTATGTTAAAGGCGCCTCTGCCGTTAAACGCTATAAACTAAAAGTGACGACCAGTAGCAGTGATCGCAATTTATCGTACCTTGGCGACCAAACAGCCGGACGAAAAAGTGTGACGGTTACGGCCAATTATCAATTGATTGACTTGCGCAGTAATGAGGTTTTAACCTCTGGCACTGTGAGCCGTCAGGGTTTCTACACTGTTTCAACATCGAACAGTTTTGGCACGATTATCTCTGCTGAGCGGGTTAAGATGGATGCAGTTTTGATGGCAGCGCGGGACTTGCGGATACAAATTGCAACTTATTTGAGCAAACACCCTGAAGCGCTTTTTAGCTCTGATAATGTATGATTGTTCCCAGTTATAAGCTTGCGGGGTCTTCAGTTGATCAGCTGAAAAAAGCTCAGGGTTATTTATTATACGCCGATGATTTTGGATTGATCGAATTTTACCAACGCGTTTTATTAACGAAGATAGACCTTGATGCGGTACGCTTGTTACGCCAAGAAAATGTGCTGTCTGGCGGCGCGTCACTAATTGGTGAGGTTAGGCAAACATCGATGTTTTCAGCTCCTTCCAACCTCATTATCCAAGGCTGTACGGATAAAATTGTGCCACAAATAGAGGAATTCCTTACACATACCGATGGTGCGGCGAAAAATACAAAAATTGTTTGCCAGGCGGGATATTTAAAACCAGCTTCAAAGTTGCGGAAACTGTTTGATCAAAATGCTGAGCTGGTGAGTTGTGGCTGCTATGCCCCAAGTGAGAGTGAGCTAGCAAGCGTGCTGAGAGCCTTATTAAAAAACACCTATGACTTGGATATTGAACCGCGGGCTTTGTCCTTGCTGGCTTATGGGCTGACAGATCAATTGTACAATTTTACCAGTGTTGCAGAAATTCTGCGCGGCATTAATAAAACGGGATGTGTGACTGAAACCGAGGTGCGGGCTGCTGTTACGCCCAGTAAGCAAGGCCAATTTGATGTGTTTCTGAATGCCTTCCTGGCCCGTGATCAAGCAACATGCCTGCGGGAACTGAAACGCTTATTTCGGGATGGGCATTCGGTTATTTCGCAGCTGCGCCTCTTGGGTGTTTTTATGCAGCGTTGGTTGGGGTTGATAGCTGGCGTTGCAAATGGCTTATCTGTTCAAGATGCCAATCGCCAAGATGTTATGCCGCCATTTGCGCCGTTCCAATTGAAAAAAATAACCTCATTCACTAACAAGTGGACAATCAAGCACTGCTTTGAGGTGATAGAATGGGTTCATCATCTTGAGCAGGTGGTGAAGAGAAATAGTACACTTGAAGCGGATATTTTGATGTTGCAGGGAATGAGTCTGCTGATTGATAATGACCCTGGGCGACAGTCTTGAGATATTGTAAGTGGATCTGATTTTTACCTTTTTAAAAAAGTGCCCACACAAAGCACGTGTGGGCATGAGCTGAGCAAGAAAAACTGAGTACGAAAGCGCATTATCCTTGAAGATTTCATCTGTCAAGGCGCTGTAACATATTGAATACACCATGCATATTATATTCATTTGGTTTTAGTTCTTCCAGATTATTAATGATACTTTCTGCATGTGCTTCACGCTTTGTGTGATCAACCAGAGAAAGAGAAGTTAGAAATAAACTCATATAATTAAGATTCTCTGATTTATTTCTAGGCAAGACAAGAATCATATGTAGGTATGGTAAGATATCAGTTCTTTCTTGGCTCGAAAGTCCTGCAAATTTTGCTATGAAATAGGGTGTGTCAGGGTTTGTTAAGAGTTGCGCTTTATACATTCTATACACATCACTTAAAAAATCTTTTCTTTCTTCTGAACTAATTTTAGTAAGAGCTTCTAGTATGCTGTTTATATTTTTAAAGCTCTTCATTTTATCTACATAAGGTTTTATAACGCTTAGTATATTTTGACGCATTGCAGTAGGAACATTGTGTAAGCCTTTGAAAACATTATAAACCTCTTGAGATGATATTCTTTTTTCACCTATTAATTCCTCGATTGCAGCGACTAATTCATTGGCTTCAGGAGCAGGTAAACCTTTCAAGGTTTTGGCAACCTCTACAGATGAATCTGACATATCGGGCTCCGTCTGCCTACCTACTTTAGGGTAATCAAATAACTTAAAGTCATTTATCCTAGCCAACAGTTCGTAGATTCTTATATCATCGGCCGATTCTGTAGGCGGTAAATATTGTCTTCCTAGCAAGCGGTCCATAGTAAAGCCAGCTATGGAATATGCCATAGAATCGGGTTTTTTTGGTTCTCCTCTCTGAGCAATTGAACTATCAGCTGCAGCTAATCGCATCATTCTAGTTGGTATTTCCTTGAATGGAGGTTCAACATAACCTCTTATAAAGGCACTTATAAAGCCACTAAGGGCAGGGCTTGTTTTTTTCGCCTCAAAAAGGATGTATGGTCTGTCGACTATTCGTCTGATGTCTGGGGCTAACTTTTCTGCTACGTCTTGACGCTTTTCAGCAGGTACGTTATGCAAGCCTTTAAATGCATGATAAAGCTCTTGGAGTTTTAGTTTTTCTATAATAGTTAAACGCACTATAGCGAATACCAAATCACTGGCTTCTTGAACCGGCAGCTCTTCTAAAATTGAAGCGATCTCTATTAATGAACCAGTTGTATAATTGGGCTTACTTGCTTCACTTGGCTGTAGAGGAGCTATTCTTGCACAATACCACAACCAAGTTAGGAGTTTGTGAAGCTTTTCAAATTTATGTGCAGGCAAATCTTCTTCACCTTTATACTGTGTCAAAGAATGTCGGGCATGATGACGTGCTTGGTCAGAGGGGGTCGCTCTTGATAATTCCCCTACACGTCTAGCTAGTGAATTCATTGCTGCTTCTATTTCTTCTTTTTCTTTTGCTGTTTTCTCCGCTTCTGATAATTCGCTTGAAGGGGGAGTGAGAGATCTTACAGCTGCTCTAAAGTCCCATGGAGAGTTTGGGCCTGGCCCCGCATATACAGGGAGAGTCCACCTGTAAGGAGTTGCTTCTTGCGCCCCCGAAGTAGCTGCAGGTAGTTGTCTTGCACCTTGAGCTGCTGCTGGAACTGCTGCATCTTCTGCCACGCCTCCATGAGAAGTGTCTGAACCGCCTACGGCATAAAGGTTAATAGCAATAAAGCTTAACAAATTTATAAATAAAAATCTTTTTTTCATTTGTGTATCCTATAACTTTATACAATATTAAACTTAAATTAATTTTTTTCAACCGCATTTTAAACATGGAGAAGACTGAACTTTTATTAGCTTTTTTAACGCTTTAACTACCATATCATCAATTCCTGGAAAAGATTAAACTTAAATAAAGTGTTAGTGTAGATTAGCTTTCTTTCCATAAATGTCTTGATGTGCTAAACATAATACCTGGAGAAAGAAGAATGACGACAAATAAAAAAATATTGATTGCGGTAGGCATATTTGCCCTGATTGTTGGTTGGTTTTTGATTCCAAAACGTTCAGAGGTTGGGGGCGTAAAAGAACACGCAGCTGAAAAAGAACTTTTCACTGTTAAAACAATGCAAGCAAAAGTTGAAAAAGTTCAGCCAACACTTGTTTTTAACGGGGTAACCGCGCCTTCATTGCGGGTTGCTTTACATCCACAAAGTTCGGGGACTGTTACAAAAATTTTGGTTCCTGAAGGAGTGATTGTGAAAGCTGGGACAAAGCTTATTGATTTGTCTAAGGGATCGCAAAAACAAAACGTTTTTGACAAAAAAGCAGCGCTAGAACGTGCCAAAGTTTATTATACCGGTTACCAAAGACTATTTGAAAAAGGGTACATTTCCAAAGCAAATTTACTTGAAGCAAAGGCTGATTTAAAAAAAGCTGAATTTCAGCTTCATGCTGCCAAAGAAGCGCTTAATGATCGGGCTATTTATGCACCATTTAAAGGCAGCGTCAGTGAGTATTTAGTTGAGATTGGCGATACCATGAACTATCAAAACGCCGGCCAGATCATATGTGGACATTTCATACAATTGGATCCTTTGGAAGTTGAGATTCATGCCAATCAAAATCAAATCCACCACATGCGTGAAGGTTTGAAGGCAGAGATTTTATTTAACGATGGAGAAGTTATTCCATCGGAAATTAATTTTGTTAAGGCAGAAGCGAACATAACAACGCAAAAATATCGGATGACGGCGTTATTTCCTAATAGTGAAAACCGATTCAAGGCAGGTGTTTCTGTGAAGGTTCGGGTTAAATTGGATCCCCAAATGGTTGTGTCAATACCCCAAAGTGCCTTGTCGTATGATGAAAATCATTCGTTGGGTGTACGCATTGTTGACAACCAAGGATTAGTTGAATTTAAGCCTGTGCAAATGATTCAGGCAGTTGGGAATAATGTTTTGATCCAAGGCATTGATGATGGGGTAAAGATTATTATCCAAGGGGGTGATTTTGTTCAAGATGGAGAGAAAGTTGCTGAACATCTAGCAGCCCAGGAAAAAAGCGCATGATTGGGTTTATTAAAACGGCTCTACAGTATCAGCGCACGGTCTTGCTGTTGCTGGCTTTTTTTATGGTTGCAGGCATTGTTTCATATATAAAAGTCCCAAAAGAAGCCGCGCCAGATATCAGTATACCCATGGCTGTTGTATCCGTTGCGCAAAAAGGGATTTCACCGCAGGACGCTGAGACGTTATTGGTTAAGCCGTTAGAGGCAAAGTTGCGATCGCTTGCTGGGCTGAAAAAAATGACATCTGAAAGTTATTCAGGTGGTGCACATATTATTGTTGAATTCTTTGCGGGGCTGGACATTGATAAATTGCTGAGCGATGTGCGAACCAAGGTTGATTTAGCCAAAAGTGAGCTGCCAAGCGATGCTGATTATCCTATTGTAGATGAAGTGAACCTGAGTTTTTTTCCTGTTATTTCTGTGCAACTTACAGGCTTATTACCAAAGAAAAAGTTGTACACAGTGGCTCGGGATTTGCAGGATCGCCTTGAGAGCCTTAGCCAAGTGATGGAAGTAAATCTTCTTGGAGACCGCAGAGATATTGTTGAAATTGAAGTGGATCCTGAAAAGTTAACCAAGCATAAAATAGATTTGATGCAGATAATGAGCCAATTTCGCCAGAATCATTTACTGGTTGAGTCTGGATCTATCATTAATCAAGTTGGGTCTTTTCCGGTTAAGGTGCCTGGACTTATTAAATCAGCTGAAGAAATACTGAAATTCCCTATCAAAAGCGATGGTCAGTCAACTTTACGTTTTGAAGATATCGGCACTGTACGAATGACGCATGAAGATCCTAGAACCATGGCCCGAAGTAATGGGGAGTCGACGGTTGTTCTAGAGGTGAAGAAAAGGTTAGGCGAGAATATTATTGAAACGGTTGAGGCTGTCAAAGAAGCCGTTGCTGAGGAATTGAAGCCCTGGCAAGGAAAGGTTAAGGCAACGTTTTCTCAAGATGAATCTGAAAAAATCATTGATCGTTTGGTTGAGCTGCAAAACAGCATTATTAGTGCTGTAATTTTGGTCATGCTCGTTATTATTTTTTCTTTAGGCATGCGCTCAGCATTGTTGGTGGGAGTTGCTGTTCCGGGCGCCTTTTTGATGAGTTTATTTGTACTTTATCTGTTAGGGATCACGCTAAACATTGTTGTTTTATTCTCCCTGATTTTATCGGTTGGTATGTTGGTGGATGGCGCAATTATTGTTGTTGAATATGCCGATCGAAAAATGGTTGAAGGCTATGGTAAATATGAAGCTTATCAATTGGCGTCTGCGCGTATGGCCTGGCCGGTTATTTCATCCCTTGTAACAGTTATCGTTGTGTTCATGCCGTTGTTGTTTTGGCCAGGAATTGTTGGCGAGTTTATGAAATACTTACCCATGACACTGATCATTACGCTAACGTCGTCTTTATTTATGGCGCTTGTTTTTATTCCAACGTTAGGTAGTTTGTTTGGCAAAGTTTCGTTATCCAATAAAAAAGAAATTGAGGCGATTAAGGCAACAGAAGAGGGACCCCTTGATAATTTAGGCGGCCTGACGGGTTGGTATGTCAATGTTTTGAAAACTGCTTTAAAGCGGCCTCTGTTAGTTATAGTTGGCGCTTCAGGATTGCTGGTAGGTGTTTTTATTCTTTATGGACAAATTAACAAGGGCGTTGAATTTTTCCCGGATATTGAAACAGATCAGGGAATTTTTTATGTCTCAGCCCGCGGTAATTTGTCTATTTATGAAAAAGATAAGATCGTTGCGCAAATGGAGCAAAAATTACTGGGCCAGCCAGAGTTTAAAAGCATCTATGCAACGGCTGGATCTGTGAATCAGGGGCCTGTAGATGCCATTGGTAAAATTGTTGTTGAGCTGGTTGATTGGCAACAACGTGAAAGTGCCTCAGTGGTTTTAAACCGCGTGTTGAAAAAAATGAACACGGTGCCAGGGGTGGTGGTTGAGTTACAAAAAATGAAGCCTGGCCCTAATCCGGGCAAGCCAATCAACCTGGAAATTGCCAGCCAAGATCATGCGCTTTTGAATAAGGTTACGAAAGAGATTAAGGCGCATATGGATCAAAGTAAATCTTTGCTGGATGTAACCGATGATCAACCCTTGCCCGGCATTGAATGGCAAATAAAAGTTGATAGAGACGAAGCAATGAAATTTCAACAGACCATAGCCTCTATTGGATCTATTTCGCAAATGTTGACACGTGGATTGAAAATTGCTGAATATCGGCCAGATACTTTGCGTGACGAAGTTGATGTGGTGATTCGTTTTCCAAAAGCTTATCGCACATTGGAGCAAATGAAAGACTTACGAATACCAACTTCAGATAAAGGTGAAATACCCCTTGTGAATTTTTCGCAGGTTCTTCCAACGCAAAAAATTGGCACGATTCATCGCATAAACAGCATGCGGGCCTATACCATTAAGGCCAATATTGTGCCCGGGACACTGGTTGCTGATGAGGTGAATCAGTTGCGCAACTGGATAAAGAGCCAAGACTTTGACAGCCGTGTTAAAATTAAATTTACCGGTGAAGAAGAAGATAAAGATGAAACCAGCGCTTTTCTTATGACAGCATTTCTTATAGCGGTGTTTTTGATCTTTTTGATTTTAGTTACGCAATTCAATCATTTCTTTTATGCCTTTTTGGTTTTAACATCCATTGTCTTTTCAACCTTGGGCGTTTTAATGGGCTTGATGATAACGGGTATGCCGTTTGGTATTGTGATGGGCGGCCTGGGGGTGATTGCATTGGCTGGCATTATTGTAAGCAACAATATTATCTTTATTGATACGTATGCCTATATCCAAAAAACAGCCAAGACTGAAAAAGAGAAGGCGCTGGCTATTTTGCGCACAGGAGCGCAGAGATTGAGACCTGTTTTGTTAACAAAGCTGACAACGATTTTGGGGTTGCTGCCAATTCGATTACGGTTAGATATTGATTTTATCAATGGCACCATTTCATATGGAGCGCCTTCAACGGAATGGTGGATTCAATTGTCAAACGCAATCATCTTTGGGGCTCTTTTTGCCTCACCTCTTACGCTGGTGCTAACGCCGTGTGCGTTGCGCTTAAAAGAGCGATTGAGCGAGATAACTGATGAAGATAAGAAAAGGCTAAAAAAATCTTTTAAAAATAAGGGCCTTAATTTCTTAAAGCTTTTTAAAAAGAACTAGATAGTTATTGGTTTTTTTGAGGAAATTTAGTGGATTTAGAGTTGAAATATAAAATCAACTTAGCTATTTATCGTCGTCCCATAAGTTTGCAAGGGCGCCATTGCTATTCAGCTCTTTCATAACTTCAACGAAGTTTTTATTCCTAAGAGCCGCTGCCTTTTTGATTAAAAAAGGAACGGGGCTGTGGGGCTCTAGCTTTTCAAGAAAGTCAGCTGATTTTAAGATGTTTTCATAAGCTTGCTCTCTTGAGTTGGCTGGATTACCAGCGGATGATTGATTTATACTTTTGACCGACGGTATAGAAGAGGGCGTGTCTTGTTCAGGAGCCTGAGGAATATCATACCCTGCTTCCTCTGTTTCGTGGCCATCATCTCGTTCAGCAGTAACGTTTTGTTCAGTACGCTTGTGCAGAATCTCACCGCAAAAAGTGATGATATCTTTTAAAACTTTTTTGATCTTAAAAAGAGTTAGAGATTCATCTTTAAACTTTTGGTCCAAAAACTCTTCAATGCTGAGGCATATGTCATTGATTGCCTCACATTGCTCTTTTAGGTTTTGATAAAAGTCTATGGGGGTTTTATCAATGTTATTTTGCAAATCCAGAATCGTTGGGTTGTTGGTGCTGCCAACTTGATCAATCACCTCAGGATCTTCGGGGCGATCTTCAACTTGATATAAATCGCGATTACGGGTGAGCTCAATCCATGTGTTAAAGGTATAGAGTGTTGCCCCGACCATGGTTTTGGCATTGATTTTAATTTCATTGAGCTGCATAGAAAGTTTCTCGTTGAGCCAGATAAAGGGGGAAAGCCTGAAATCAATATCCCCATCTTCGGGGATTTGCGGGTGAACGGTATCCCAAAACTTGACCGTGAGATCGTGAAATAATTGAAAACCTTGCGTGATGGTATTGATATCTTTGTTATGAATCAGACATTCAATCAACCAGGCAGCTATTTGTAAATCTTTTGACTGTTTAATAAGTGCATCTGTGCAGAGTTTTTCTGCCGTTTTCCAATCTGGCTGCTTAATCTTACGTTGCCAGACACCTTGAGGAAGGTTAGGATCTTCACTACGCATGGCCTCACGAATATCATCGTAGATATTCTCATACCGCAATGAAGGGCCCGACGGATCATCCTTGGCAATGGGCTTTAAAAAATCTTCAAGAGGCAGCTGGGCGTTAGACATGGTTAGCTCTTCTTAACAACCACAGGCGCATAATAAGGGAATTTTGGTATTTTAAACGACTGGTTCTGGTTAGGTTTAAGGGCTTTTGGTTTGATTTTAACAAACAGTCGTGCTGTTGCATCAGGACTGCTGGCATTGCTTATACGGCTTAGCGGTACGTTGAATTCTAGGAGGGAATTATCTCCGGGCATGGCGCCTGATTTTGCATTAGCTTGATTTAACATCATGGCCCGAAGGAGAGACCATGGACCCTGATATATGTAAATAGCGCGATTATTGGTTGTGATGTAAGCAGGATAAACATTGTAGGTCCGCATTGGCTGAAGCGCTGCATCACTGGCCCATCTGAAGGCAAATGCAGTTACATCGCCATATTGCCAACGCCCTTTAACGCTGCCTGATTTACGTTCCAGGGTTGTGCTGCCAACAACAAGCCCCCAATTGATAACCAACTGGCCGAATACTTCATTGGATTCGTTGGCGCGGAATTCAACGTCAAAGTCCAATCCTGGTGCATCTGATTGTTTCTGCGGAATGAAGTACGTATTTAAAAACTCTTTAACTTCAGCCACTTGACCCAAGAACTGTAATGCTTCATCCATATTGTTATAAAGTTTATTTTTATTCATCGTGCTGAGTTCTTGCGGTGAAATGTTGTCAAAGAGCGTGAAGAAGTTTTTAATTTCTTGATCGGACACTTCATTATTAGCAACAGTCTGGTCATTAATAGTATTTGAGAATGGGAACTTGCCTGCCAGGTTGTTATTGAAGTAAGCAGAGAGAGTTCTGTAGTCTTCAATAGCTGTTTTGGCAGCGTGAACTTTACAACGGTTATAAATATTGTTCTCAATTTTGCGTTGAATGCTTTTGAAGTAGCTGGAGGTTTCACGTTCAATATCTTTACGATTTACTTTACTAAAGCAGTTAGTGAATGTAATTGTGTTTGAGTCCTTGAGGATAAAGTTTTCAAGGTTCATAATACTGTTACCAGCTTTTTTCTTTTGATAGTCGACCAAGTCATTATTGAGTGTGGCCCATTTTTCTAAAAGAGCCATGTCGGGGACATCAAGAACAAAGATAGCGTTGTTAAGAAGTTCAACGATTGGTTTTGAGTAGGTTGTTGCAAAACGGGTTAAATTTTCAGTGCTTTTAACGAATATAGTTTTAAGCAGCTCTTTTTCAGACACATCATGAGATTGAAGGGCAAGACCTTCATTGCCTTGCCACCAAGCAAGTTGATCAGTTGAAAGTGGATAGTAGTTGTGGCTTTTGAGAAGCTTGTCAAGCTGTTTAAGCGCTTGTGTAAGCTGTTGCTGCACAAGCAGGCGAAGTTTCATGTAAGGTTCAATCTCTCCAACATTTTCAAGCTCAACAAGAAGCTTAACAAGCTTTGGCCCCACTTTGGCAATATTATCAATTTGTGAAAGAATGTTTGCCTCAATAGAGGTTTGGAGTGAAAGTGTGCGCAAATCAACTTCTTTCTGAGCGCGATACATGATGTTTGAAATGTTTTTGTGTAAAGATCTTTTCGCTAAAAGTTTTAAAGATTCGTTTAAGTCTAATGTGAATTTATCAAGCTTTTTATCAACGTATTCTTTATAGTTTCTTGTAAGATCTAATGCGATTTCAATAGCATCACTATCCCAATAGAGTAGCTTATCATCTGAAACAGTTGTGATGTAATCTGTATGGGAAGTAGGCTGCATAAAGGGTTGGTCAAGAAAAGCTTCAAGATTTCTACTAAAGGTTATCAAACTGTCTGAGGCATGAATTTCAGTGGTTGATGGGTTAATTGTGAAGAAATAACCGGTAATTGGTGTGCCGAAGTTTTTCAGATTTTCTCTTGAGAGTTGATACAAAACATTTAGATCGAGCTTAACTTTTTGTAAGAATTGCGTGCTGAACAATTGAATATTACGTGCCTTACTATACATTTCATCGTACGCATATCCTGGATTGAATTCGGAATGCGCAAGCCAGTTAACTTGTTGGCCATTGAATACTCTTATGAGATCAGTGGTCATTGTTTTGATTTTGCGCAAATCATCAAGTGTTGGAACATCTGAATAATCTTCATCCACTTGCTGGATCGCCTTCTGTAGATCAATGGCAAGTTGATAGTTTTTGAGGGGGTCTAAAACTCTTTGTGCAAAGTTCATGGTTAAATTATAGAAACGTTCTTCAGAGTTCATTTTATAGCGACTTAGATCGAATTTTTTTAAGTCTATTCTCTGTAAGAGAGAGAAAATGAAATCGCTGTTTTGTTGAAGAAATGACTGACTATAAAAGAAATTGTAAAGATAATTGATCAGTGTAGAAAAAGACTGAACATCTGGGCTTGTATTTAAATTGTTATAGTTGCTGACATTTTGTTCGAGTGAGTAAAGAGCATCAACATATCCTTGCAGCACAAGATATTCAGGGGTTGAAAGAGGATGAGTAATGGTTGACCGGTTATCCTTTAGCCGAAGCGCTGGAATATTGCGCTCAATGATATTGTGGCTGCGAATAATCATCTCAAGGTACATTGAACGCGTGATGATCTGATCAAAAGAAATAATAGATATTTTATCAAGTTTAACGGGCAAACTTGAAAACCAAGAAACGGGTATTGAAAAATAACGAAGGCGATTGGTGCGAATTTTTTCTATCAAGTTAAGGACATGTGGCGCACTATCTTGGAAAAACTCCGCTGCTCGGTTTACGTTCGTTTTAATATTCGCTTCTTCATAAGATTTAATCTCTTGCATTGTTTGATGAATCTTAGTGGTGTCTGAAATAATTGGCACCAAATCCTGGCGGAGTTGTTTGTGGCTTAGGTAAAGGCCCAATGAAGCAACAACAATGAAAATTATTGTTAGTGATTTATAGATGTTAATGCGCCTATTAGATGAAATCAAAAACTGATCTATAGGCGTTGCAATATTGTATTCAGCAAAAATCTTAGATTTAAATAGCTCGGCCATAAAAAGGGGAACTTTACGCGCTTTATTAAAAATTGAAACCTTGTCTTCTTGCTCTTTTGTTTCATGGGTGCCGGTTATGTAAAAACCACGGAAGAAGTAATGAGTTGTTAAATTGTACTGTGAGAAGAGATTTTTCAGATAATCTGTCAACCCATTTTGTAGATTCATCAGGGAAGGGGCAAAAATGAGATTATCATCTAGATAGTCAGAAGGCGTTTTTTGAGAAAGAAAAATATTAAAGCTTAGTCTATTAAGCGCATTTAAAAGAGACTCAAACCCTGTTTTAATCCAGCTAGAGTCAAATTCAGCATCGCTTACGTAATCAGATGACCAGCCAAGTATTTGCTGAACCTTGTTAGCGGGTATTGATTGACTGACGCCGTCAAATCCAGCTACTTCATCGCAGCCTGTTAAGACGATATAAACAGGAAGCTTAAGTCCTGTATGCTTTTCAATTTTACGTAGTTGTGCTGCGACATGCTCACTTTTTTCTTGAATTTCCTTAGGTGTGAGTGAAGTTGGCCCCTGAAAATAATGGCACGGTAAGAACAAAATTATTCCATCTAAAGGGCGTTTTGGACGAAAAAGATTAAGATTTGAGAGAAGTGAAGATAGTTTTTTGTCTTTTGTCTGCTGTGCAGAGTCCATAAAAAGACTTGCATCAATATCAATTACAACGCCTTGATTATACAGCCACCAATTTATGCTTGGGCTCAAATCATCATCGGCAATTTGCACATCATAGCCATGGGGCTTTTCCAGAGGAAGCTCACGAAAAAGGTCTGATTTTTCTAACTCGCAATCAGAAACAGCTAAATACCAAGGAAGGCTATAAATAGGATCTTTAATGTAGGTGTTGTTTCGAACCCAACTTGTAAATTCCTGAAAAGTAAAATAAAGCGGCTTACGTTTGCGTGTATCAAATGTATTTTTTAGCCAGATTAGGAGCTGAAGCCAGAGAGCCTTCAGGATAGCTTTTATATCAGGCTGTGTTGTTTTCTTTTTTGAGCTGTCTGCTAATTTTCTTTTGGGCCCCAAGCCATTAACGATAGCCATCACTGAGAGTAATATTAATGAAACAGCTGCAGTACCAAGTAAAATTTGCGGCAAAAAATTTCCTATCATTGCAAAAAAACCGCTCATTATTTTCTCCGTAAATCTTTTTCAGCCGTTGAATTGATCTCATCAACTTTTTCGCTCAGGATGTAAGTTTCGTGATTCCAAACAACTGTTGAGGCTAAAACGTAAACGCCCAACGCAACAAGTCCCGCGAGCATATATATGCGAGGAGAGGGCAGATACCGTATATTTTTATACTGTGTTTCACGATAGGCTTCTGGACAAATTTTTTGAGAGGATTGCTCAATTGGAATGGGTTTTTCCATCAGAACATATCTGTATAAATCCTCTTTGTATTTTTGAAGCTCTTGGCGGTTTGTTTGATCACGAAATTTACCCAGAAAACCTACTCCAAGTGTCCAAAATAATATTTGTCCCAGTTCGCGATCAAAGCGATCACTTTTTTCTTTGATGAGGGTTTTGATTTGATCAAAAATAGCTGTCCCAGCATGACGCGTATTAAAAAATTTAATCTCTAACAAGTTGTCTTCCCAGGTATCACGCTCTAGCCAATCCATATTTAAAAATACTTCGTCTGCTAAGGCGACCATAACAAACTGGGCTTTTTTGTAGTATGATCCTAAAACTTGTCCACCTTGGTCATGCGCATCTTCTAGCTGTTGATCAAAGAGCCGTTCAAGAGAGGATGTGACTTGTTCAACAAGTTTATTGGATCCTGGTTGATTGGTGTTAGATAAAAACGCTGAATCCTCTGAACCTTCACTGCCCCCAGCTTGTTCTTTTTCTGCCGCTTGTTCGACATAGGTGTATTTCATTATATGTGATTTTTCTAATAGCAAGTGTTGATAAAACTGCCTAAAACAAGAAATAATGAACGAATTATTCTGATTGAGCATGATCAGCAGAACCTTTGTTTGTGGCTTCTTTTGTAAGTTCAAATTCCTCGGAGAGAACAGCTTGTAGCGTAATAGATTGAGGCGTTAATCCGCCAGAGTCAAGAGGCGTTGGATTGAAAACAACAACAGGGTGTTTTAGATTTATAAATTCTTTGTCAAGGTCAACAACTGCATAGACAATATTTGAGCGCGCCGGTAACGCAATTTCGGGCACAGATTTTTGTATTGATCTGTTTGCGCCTAAAATACGCTTTTCTCTTGCTGGTTCAAGTTTTTCTTCAGAAGTGATAACTGCGTTTTCTATCCATTTAGAGACAGCGCTCGAGGTATCTTTAACATCGTAATAAATACAGAGAATGATTTTATCTTGCCATAACCAGTCCTCGGTAATATTCAAACTATACGTTTTAGACTTTTTATCAAAAGCAAATGGCACTTCTGTGGTGAATTGACGAATGACAGAAACAAAATCATCAATATGCGCCAAAACTTCATTAAATGATTTTAACGCATCTAAGTGATCATATTTTGGTAACCTTGGGCAGGTCGCCTCTCGTCTAAGATTGGAAAGACTGCCAGCAATAAAACACGCTTCTTGGTATAAAGAAAAAGGATGGCAATTTTCAGAATCTAGCATTACCTCAATGCGGGGAACGAGCGGGCTTAAGATCATTGAATACTGCACTAGCGCCTCTAAAACAAAGTTACCAGCCTCCGCATCACTGGTCTGAATTTTAGACGCCAGGAAGCTTAGTTTTTTGCGCAAGTTTGCGGTCATGGCGCTTAGGGGACCATATAAATCACTTTGTGCGTTAACAACGGGTGTTGGAAAGGCATAGGGAACTTTAACGAAGCCATCATCACGATGCTGTAAACGGGCAATAGGGAAGGAAACATACCTATGCGGCACATCATCTCCGGCAATGAGAGTAATTTGATATTTTAGCCGCGGAATTGCAATAGGTGTTTGACCTGTATTTTCGTCCACAAAATCTTGATCTGCGACTGACTCATATCTTGGAAAATCAGAATGAACATTAGCGGCATCATCGCGATATTGAACAATACAAAGGTTAATAAAGACGGGGCTTTTAAAGTCGATATCTTTTTGTTTCGTTAAGTCAAGCTCGGGTAATTTTTCATCATTTTCTGAGACTTGCACAACACTACCATCTTGCATTAAGGCAAGGAGGTTTTTAATAATCAACTTTCCAGCAATTAGTTTGTCTTGGTCTATTTCAATGTATTTAACACCCCAAAAATAAGCATTAGAAGACGACTCAAAGGCTTGATGAATTGCTTGGTTATAACAATCTTGTTGTTGAAAATGCTGTGGTTCGAGGAGCATTCCCTCGTGCCATTGGATACGTCTGATGGGTTTTGTCATACCTCTCCTGCCTAAGCGTGATCTCAACTTAACAAACCCAATCTTATAGATTCGTTCAAAAAATAACAAGCGTTTAACATGGATTATTAAGCAATTCAATTCATTAAAATCGGGTGCGAGCGCTTTTATAAGAGGGTTGTTGTTGTATTTTGAATTTCTATGCTAGTAGCGCTTTTCTCTTTTAGATTGAAATTGTTCAAAAAAATCAACCATTTATACATAGTGTTTTTTTTTATGCTTGAATTACATGTTTTTTAAATACATATAGAACAAAATTAGAACATTAGGCAGTGATGAATTCAAAAAAACACATATTATATGTGGTTGCTCATATTGAGAAAAATCTTTTAAAAAATGATATTTTTTTAGACAAGAAAAAAATACCGATTGCTCTAGAAATAATTTTGGCTTTTTATATTATTTCACTTAAAAATCACAGAGGAACTGACTCAATTTCCATTAATTTTTTTAAGACGCATAATAATTATCTCAATATAATTTATTATGATGGTTTAACCATGGATAATTCTGAGTCAAGCTTACAAAAAAAATGTCAGAGTCTTTTGCCTGCTTCGAGTATTTTTGAAATAATTAGTAAAATCCTCGATGAATCAGACATAGCTTGCTCGGTTGAAAAAACAAATAATTTACAACGCTATACACTTCCTGAATTATTGAATGACTTAAACAAGCTTGATTTAATTAAGTTAATCCTGAATGCAAAATTAGCTTTGATGCGCCTTGGCGGAGTTTCGTTTTTTAATTCTGATTCAACACGTGTTCAAATCCCTTTAGATTCTTTGCTCACGAAAAAAAACATCGATAGTTAATGTAGCTATGTTGAGGTTTATCCTTTTATAGCGCCAGCCGTTAACCCTGATACGATTCTTTTTTGAAAAATCAACACAAGGGCGATTAGGGGTAATGTGACAATAACAGAAGCTGCCATGATGTTTCCCCATGGAAGCTCGTATTCAGACTTTCCAGACATAGACGAAATAGCAACTGGAACAGTTCTGGCTGAATCATCAATTGTAAAAGTTAGGGCAAAAAGAAACTCATTCCAGGCAGCAATAAATGCCAACAGACCCGTTGTTACGAGGGCAGGCCATAAAAGAGGAAGTAGAATTTTAGTGCATATTGTCCAGTTTGAGGCACCATCAATGATGGCTGCTTCTTCAATTTCTTTTGGTAGTTGACGCATAAACGTTGTTAATATCCAAACATTAAAGGGAAGCGTGAACGTCATATACGTTAGGATCAAGCCTTGAACGGTATTGTATAAATTTAGATAACTTATCAGTTCAAACATCCCGGAGAGCACAGCAACTTGAGGAAACATTGAAATACTTAAGACAAGTAAAAGAATGCGTTTGCGGCCTCGAAACTGTATCCTACCTAACGAATAGGCGGCAAAAACAGCTACAGATAAACAGAGAACTACAGTCCCTAGCGCTACTTTTGCTGAATTGAAAATATTTTTACCAAAAGGCTGTTCTGTGAAAACCAACCTATAGTTCTCCCAAGCTGGGGCCTTGGGCCAAAAGTCAACTGTAAAAAGAGCGGAGCCTGATTTAAGAGAAGATACAAAGGCCCAATAAAAAGGGAACAAACAAATGATAACAATGAGTGCTGTGATGAAGAAAAGATTAATGTAATAAAAACGTGAATGCATCTGCTAATCCTTTTCCTTATTAAATCCACTGAAGGACATATAGAAAATTGTAAAACAAGCGATCATAAGGAAGAGCATCGTAGAGGCGGCAGAACCCAAGCCAATATTTTGGAAATCAAATAATTGCTGACGGGCATACACAGACATCGACATGGTATCTTGGCTGCCACTGGTCAGGACATATATGAGGTCAAAAACGCGCACCGCATCAAGTGTCCGGAATATAACGGCAACAACAATCGCGGGTTTTAACAAAGGAAGCGTGATTTTAAAAAAAACACGTATTGGATGAATCCCATCTACCCGTGCAGCTTCATAGCATTCTTGTGGGAGCATTTGTAAGCCTGCAAGCATGAGCAAAGACATAAAAGGTGTTGTTTTCCAAACATCAACAACAATAACCGTGAACAAAGCCAAGTCTGGATCAGCAGTCCAAGCCAATGGTTTTGAGAGAATGCCAATTGACATCAGCATGTAATTGAAAACACCATATACATCGTGGAACATCCATCCCCACATACGGGCTGATACAATGGTTGGAATTGCCCAAGGAACCAGAACCGCCATGCGAACCAATCCTCTGCCTTTGAATTTTGAATTTAAGACGAGAGCAATCATGAGTCCTAAAACCGTTTCAAAAAAGACAGATGTAACAGTAAAAACGAGTGTGTTTTTGACTGAAATCCACCAGTCATCATCTTCAAATAATGTTTCAAAATTTTCAAGACCAATCCATTTGGCTGCGGCTAAATCCGATAAATTAGCATCAGTGAGGGAGAAAGATATAGTTCGAACCAATGGCCAGCCAGCCACAATGAATAAAATGATTAAGGCAGGAATTAGGAAAAACCAAGCAGCACGAATACGAGACTTTGTTAACTCAGATTTGATTTGGGGTGCTGCCATTTTTACTGTTTTTTGATAAGTTTTTTGAGTTTGTTCTCAAGGTTCTTTAGAGCGCTTTCAGCTTTTTTACGGCCAATAAAAATGCTGTGAGCCGTGTTCCATAAAAGAGAAGAAACCTGATTGTATTTGGATTGGGCTTGAGCAGAAGGCCGTGCAACAATGTTTTGGAATGCTTTTAGAAACTGTTGCCAATAAGGAAGTGAATTTTGAACCCCTTGATCATCGTATAGTGAAATCATTGGCGGATAATAATTTCCAGATATAGCACGCTGCTTGAGCTCTTCTTTGCTTGTGAGGTAGTTAATAAGCTTAATAGCGTTTTCCTGGCGTTTGCTGTATTTAGACAACCCAAGCTGCCAACCACCTAACGTGCTTACAGATTTATTATTTTCATCTGGACCAGCAGGAAGAGGGCTAACGCCAATTTTTCCCTTCAAAGGGCTTTCATCTGCTTCTGCAAGCGAGATAACATATGGCCAGTGTCGAACAAAAACCGCGTTACCAGATTGAAAAACGCCGCGGCTATCTTCTTCAGCATAATTAAGCACACCTTTGGGCGTTATAGTATTGATCCATCCTTTAACCTTGTTAAACATCGCAACATTTTCTGGTGTGTTAATTTTTATATCACCATCTTTTGAGATGGGGTTGGTTTTGGCATGGGAATGCATCAACTCAATAACATTGCACGTTAAACCTTCAAAAGCTTTACCAGTAAAAACATATCCCCAGATTTCTTTGTTTCCTGCTTCACGTTCTTTAGTTTGAATATATTTGGCTGTTTCTGCAAGTTCGTCCCATGTTTTTGGAACCGGCTTATTATATTTTTCAAGCAAGTCTTTGCGATATATAAGCAAACCAATGTCAACATACCAGGGAAGAGCCAAGAGTTTTCCTGAAATCGTGTTGTTGCTTATGAGTGTTGGGTGATACAGAGCAAGCTGTTCTTTTGAAACGAGACCATCCAGAGGGGCCAGATGATCTTTGAGCAAGCCAGCCCATGTTGTATCAATTTGATAAACGTCAATATCAGGTGATTTTGAGGCAAGTTGCTGAAGAACCCAAGTTAATCTATTAGATGAGCCTGTTGGCGCTTCAATGATTTTAACATTGAGGCCTGTTTTTTTCTCAAATCTTTTAACACTTGCAACGCATTGTTCTTTTTTCTTACCCAATGAATCGCAGGCAATAGAAACATCGACACTTTTTCCTTTGGAGATTGCCATAAATAGTGGTGCAAAAAAAATAAAGAGAGCTGAAAGTGTGGATAACTTAAGTTTCATGTTGAGCACCTTCTTATAACAACTAGAGATTTGTTCTACTATAAATACACATTCAGATCAAAACACTTTTTGTCGAAGATGCTTTATAGAGTCAGAGATACTGAGATAAAAAAGAATGAGCCAAGGCGTGTGCAGTTTCTATAACTTCTTCTTTTTTTATTTGTGGGTTAATTGTTTGGATTGATGTTGTTTTTGCATTTGGCAGCCCACATGGAATAATTGGATCAAATTTAGCTAGATCAGGATTTATGTTTATGGCTAAGCCATGAGAAGTGATCCATTGGCGAATTTTGATGCCAATTGCGGCTATCTTAGCTTGTTTATTTGGGCTTTCTTTGCTGTTTATCCATATGCCGACTTTTTCACGGGAGGCAAAAGCATTTCTTATGTTGTGGGCTCTCAAGATTTCTATTGTGTAAGATTCCAGAGATTCAATGAATTTACGCACATCTTTGTGGCGCTCAGTTAGAGGTATCATTACATAAACAACCAATTGCCCTGGTCCATGATATGTTAACTTTCCACCTCGATCTATGGGAATAACCATTTGTGAGAGAGACTCAGGATAATCGCTTTTTTGTGTTAAGGCTCCAGCGGTATAGGTGTCCGGATGTTCAAGTAGCCATATGGTTGGTTTTACATACCCCAGGCGGATTTTTTGAACACGTTCTTCCATGATTTTTAGAGACGCTTTATATTCTACGCATTGATGACTGCGCCATATTTCGTATTGTTTATAATTAAAACGTTGGATCTTATGCATAAATATCATGAACGTTATTCAAGCGATTGCACATCATACCCTTATGGCATATGATTTACAGTAACTTTCATTCAAGTGAGAAAATTAATAAAATGGCTTCAATAAAATCAAAGCTCTCTTTCATTTCAACCCTAACTTTTTTTTCTGGTTTTGCTTTCTATGGGTTTAGAGTGCTTCTAATTTATTATCTTGTAGAAAAAGTTGGCGTTTCCAATCAAAAAGGCGAGGTAATTTTTTTAGCTTTTATAACACTCCATTTTGTCTCTCAGGTCTTATGTGGGTGGATTTCTGATCGAATGTTTGGAAATCGACAAGGTGTTTTCATAGGCGGTTTTTTAATAGCAATTGGTGGGTGCGCTGTAATGTTCCCGCAACCTGTAGTTTACTATCTTGGGTTTGCCATGATGATTATTGGAACAAGTTTTTCACACATAAATTTGATTGCTGCATTAGGTGTATTATCCAAAAAACATGAAGATATTCGACTGGGGGTTTTTTCACTTTTTAAGGTTGTTTCTAATGCTGGTATATTTTTGACAATTATAGTCTTTTTCATTTTATACGCTTATGGTTTTGCTATTGAGTCACTAATATTATCAGCAATTGTTTCGGGTATTGCTATCTGTTGTCTTTCCTTAAAAAAAAGATGGAATTCTATTTTAGAAGAGAGTGATCAAAAAGTATCTAGAGTTGGATTCAGATATAGACTTCAATACCTATTATTATTGCCGCTAGTTGTAGTCACAACCTTTTTAATATGGAAAAATCAATGGTTGAATATGATTGTGCCGGTGATATGTGTATTTGGCCTTTTTATGGTTTTTCACGAAGCGCTCATAAAAAAAATATTTACAACAATGGTTTTTTTAGGATGTTTATTCCTTATAAATATTTGTTTTTTAACCATGTTTTATTACGCCAGTTCTGTTTGGGTAGGTTACCTGTCTCAGTATTTGGGAAACTATGCTATATCATTCATAGCTTTTATAGAGGAACCTGGCTCAAAGGCTACATTCTATCTACCTCTTGTTGTTGCTAGGGTTACCAATTCACTTATGATATTAACCGTAGGCCCGGTTTTTGTTTTTTGCTGGTTTAAGTTTTTTAGGTCTAAGAGAGCTTTTGACCCTTTTTTAAAAACAGCTGTTGGCCTTGTATTGGTTGCTGTATCTTTCAGTTTGTTAGCACTTTCTAAGAATTTTGTAGATGGAAGTGCGGTTATGGGTGTTGCATGGTTTGGTGGTGCACAGTTGGTTTTTGCCATGGGTGAAATGATGATTTTGCCTGTTGCCCTTGCATATATCACAAAGGTTGCCCCCCAAAATAGTTTGGGTGTTTATACAGGAGGGTGGCTTATGAGTGGTGCGCTGGCTATCTATATCAATAAGTATGTTGAAAGGTTTTTTGGTTCAGCTCTGCTCAGCCACGTTAAGGAGCTGATTCCAGAAACATTTGCAGACCTGTTTGGCTTGATTTCTTGGTATAGCTTTGCTTTGGCACTGATTGCACTTGCTTTGTTTATCTTAAAAGGAGAAGTTTCTAAATCTAACGCTTGAATTATTTCAAGACTTCCTTTTTTTGCTTAGTGTTAGATTCACACGATCTTTCATTACACGCGACACGCGAAAAGTAGCAACGTTCCGTTCACAAATCTTTGCTTCTTCCATTGTTTTAGGGTTGCGGCCAATGCGAGCTTTCTTGTGCTTTAAACCAAAAACACCAAATAAAGGAATTTTAACTTCCTTTTCTTTTTTTATACACGTGCACACCTCATCTATAACGGATTCTACAAAACTCATTGATTCTGCTCTTGAAAGGCCACATTTTTTTCTTAATGCTTCGCCAATATCGGCGCGTGTTATCGTTTTCTTTGACATATTGCCTTAACCTGTAGTGATTTAATAATAATTTGATTGCTTGTTAAGGTCAATTGTCCTTTTTAAATGTAACGATTAGTGGTTGATTTTATCTTCTATTCTCAGTAAGTAAGTATAGGTAATTTATAGGTTTCTGCATGATTGTTGCTCTTATTATTGTTCAAGCTCTTATTGCTCTTGCTATGATCGGTTTTATTCTTTTACAGAAAAGTGAAGGTGGGGGATTGGTCTCTCAGCAAGGAAGCCAATCAATGGGGCGTTTCATGACCAGACGCAGCCAAGCTGACTTTCTAACGCGCGCAACATCTATTCTAGCGGGTGTTTTTATGGCGTTATGTCTGCTCATCGCTATCTTATCAGACAGAAATGCAAGCAATACATCGCTTCTTGATCAAATTGAGCAAGATACAGTTGAAACTGTCGCTGAAAGAGTTGATCAAATTGAGAAAGAAGATAAAAAATCTGCTGAGCCTAGCGCTCCTTCTCGCGTTTAAAAATCATAGAACTTCCCAATTAATTCACTTGCAAACCAAGTAATATAGGCGCTAACTTATATTATATTCGTTGTTTGCAACACAGTTTGCTTAATTTAAGAAATAATATTAATGACAACACGCTATATCTTTATTACCGGTGGTGTTCTTTCTTCTTTAGGTAAGGGCATAGCATCTTCCTCAATCGCTGCTTTGCTGCAAGCTCAGGGCTATAAAATTAAAATCAAAAAGCTTGATCCCTATATTAATTATGACCCTGGAACTATGAACCCCTATGAGCATGGCGAAGTTTATGTGACACGTGATGGTGCCGAAACAGATCTGGATTTGGGCCATTACGAACGATTTACAGGTGTTCCTTCTACGAAGAATGATAATACAACCGCTGGAAAAATTTATTTTGAAGTCATTCAAAAAGAGCGCGCCGGGGATTATTTGGGGAAAACGGTTATGGTCATCCCCCATATTACGGATAGAATTAAATCTTTTATTAGAGCTGATGCTGAAAATTATGATTTTGTTTTGTGTGAGCTTGGGGGAACTATTGGTGATATTGAGGGCCTTCCTTTTGTTGAGGCAATGCGTCAATTTGGCAATGATTTAGGGCGTGAGTTATGTTGTTTTGTTCACTTGACGCTTTTGCCTTATATTAAGACAGCTGGAGAATTTAAGACAAAGCCTTCACAACGCTCTGTAAAAGATCTTCTGAGTTTGGGCATCCAACCTGACTTTTTATTGTGCCGCGGAGAGGTTCCCTTGCCAGATGAAGCGCGCTCTAAGCTTTCTCTTTATTGTAACATTCCCAAGACTCGCGTTTTCAATGCTATAGATGTACCCTCAATATATATGATACCAGAAGTTTTGCAGAAAGAGGGGCTTGACCGAGAAATCATAAACTTCTTCAGGCTTTCCTATAAAGCGCCTGACATGAAAAAATGGCAGCCATATGTTGCTGCTATTAATGATGATTCACCTTTAAAGATTGGCATGATTGTCAAATATGAAAAGCTAAAAGATGCCTATAAATCATTGGTAGAAGCACTGGTTCATGCTTCTTATGCTGTTAAGAAACAAATTGAAATCGTGTGGATTGGTTCAGAAGAACTTGAAGAAGATTCTTTTGATTCTGAAGCCATGGAAGACCTGGATGCAATAATTGTTCCGGGTGGATTTGGTGCTAGAGGAACAGAGGGAAAAATTTCTGCCCTTAAATTTGCACGGGAAAATAAAGTTCCATGTTTGGGAATTTGTCTTGGTATGCAGTTAATGGTCATCGAATATGCGCGAAATGTTCTTGGTTGGCATGATGCAAATTCAACTGAGCAAACCAATGACTGTAAACCTGTTGTATCTCTCATAACTGAATGGGATAAAGATGGATTAAAGGAAAGTCGATCTGAAAGCGGTGATATGGGCGGGACTATGCGCTTGGGGGCTTATCCATGCCACATTAAGGCAGATAGTTTGTTGCATCGTGTTTATCAAAAAGATATTGTTCATGAGCGTCACCGGCATCGTTACGAAGTTACCGTTGATTATCGTACAAATTTTGAGCAAGCTGGTTTAAGTTTTAGCGGTATGTCGCCTGATGCCCGATTGACTGAAGTTGTCGAGGTTGAGAGCCATCCGTGGATGATTGGCGTTCAATATCATCCAGAATATGAATCCTGGGTTGGTTGTCCAAACCCACTTTTTACAAGCCTTTTAGAAGCTGCACTTAAATACAAAGAAGGAAAAAATGAAAAAAATTAGTCTTAGCAATTTTGAAATTTCAAACGACTCACCTATGGTTATAATTTCTGGCCCCTGCCAAATGGAAAGCCGTGATCATGCAATGATGATGGCATCAGAGCTGATGGATCGTGCAACAAAATTGGACATTCCTTTTATTTTTAAAACTTCTTTTGATAAAGCAAATCGTACTAGCTTAAAAGGTAAAAGAGGTTTGGGACTTGAGAAAAGTTTGGAAGTTTTTCAGGAGATAAAACAAAAAGTTGGCTGTCCCGTGCTGACGGATGTGCATACAGAGTCACAATGTGCACAAATAGCTGAAGTTGTTGATGTTATTCAAATACCAGCTTTTTTATGCCGTCAAACTGATTTGCTTTTGGCAGCTGGTAAAACAGGCAAAATTGTTAATGTGAAAAAAGGGCAATTTTTATCTCCGCTTGAGGCAACTCATATTCCTGAGAAGGTTGCATCAGCGGGTAATGATAATATTTTGTTAACTGAACGCGGGACAACCTTTGGATATAATAATCTTGTGGTTGATATGCGTGGACCCGTTATTATGAAAAAAACAGGCTATCCCATTATTATTGATGCAACCCATGCTGTGATGCAGCCAGGTGGACTTGGGGGTGCTTCAAGTGGGCAACGTGAGTTTGCACCAGTCATGGCAAGGGCTGCTATAAGTCTTGGAATTGCAGGAGTGTTTATGGAGTCTCATCAAGATCCAGATAATGCGCCGAGTGATGGTCCTAACATGATAAGGCTTAGCGATATTGAAGGGGTTTGGCGTTCGCTGAAAGAATTTGATAAGCTTGCTAAACAAGACCCAATAAACGTATAGAATTTAGGAGAGAGGCATATGAGCAGCATAATTGATATTAGAGGACGTCAGATTTTTGATAGCCGCGGTAACCCAACTTTAGAAGTTGAAGTTGAATTGGAAACGGGTGCCATTGGCCGTGCAGCTGTTCCTTCAGGAGCTTCAACCGGGCAACATGAAGCAGTTGAGCTTAGAGACAAAGATGAGTTTTTTGATGGAAAGGCAGTTAATTCGGCTATTGATAATGTAAATGGTGAAATATTTGAGGCGCTGTCTGGTTTAGAGGCTGGACAGCAGATTGCCATTGATAACGCGCTCATTAACCTGGATGGCACGCCAAATAAAAGCAGACTCGGTGCTAATGCAATATTGGGCGCTAGTCTGGCTGTTGCAAAGGCAATGGCGATTGAAATGGATATGCCGCTCTATCGATATGTGGGTGGTTTGTACGGGACGCAAATGCCAATCCCCCTCATAAATGTTTTGAATGGTGGAGCGCACGCTAATAATACCGTTGATATTCAAGAGTTCATGATTGTGCCTATTTCAGCCGGATCATTTTCAGATGCAATGATGATGGGTTTTGATGTTTTTCAATCGCTCAAAAAACTTATACAATCGCGTGGTTTTTCAACAGCTGTTGGTGATGAAGGCGGGTTTGCGCCAAACCTTGATTCTGTTGAAGATGCCTTAGATTTGCTGGTTGAGGCTTCTAAAAATGCTGGTTACGAAGTTGGTGAAGATATTGTTTTTGCGCTTGATGTAGCAGCTTCAGAATTTTACAAAGATGGTGTTTATCACCTTGGACAAAAAAAATTATCCTCCAAACAACTCGTAGAGTACTATCAAGAACTCACCAAAAAATATCCAATTTTTTCAATTGAAGATGGGATGGCAGAGGATGATTGGCAAGGATGGTCTGAGTTAACAGAAGCGCTTGATGATCAACTGCAACTTGTTGGAGATGATTTGTTTGTTACAAATCTAGATCGTTTGGAAATGGGTATTGAAAAAGGCGTTGCCAACAGTATTTTGATTAAGCCCAATCAGATTGGAACTTTAACAGAAACAGCTCATGTGATTCAGGCAGCAAAAGAAGCTGGCTATACGACTGTTATGTCGCATCGTTCAGGTGAAACAGAAGAT
>DLRV01000036.1 GCA_002500565.1 Holosporaceae bacterium UBA7879 | reverse complement strand
TGAGGCGGCAACGGTTAGAAGACGAGATTTAAACTGAATGTTATTGGTAAGGGTATCGTTATACTCGGTAAAGGCTTCTTGGCGAATCTTGCGACGTTCAGCATCGGAGAGAGGGTGGCTGATGGCTGCCTCTTTTTCTTTAACGAGCTTGTTGATCTCGGTTGCTTGTTCTTCTAGATCTGGGGCCATAGCCTCACCGATAACTTCGGCAACAGTGGCGCCAAACCCGCCAGCAGCCGCGCCGGCTAGGGGGTCATCCGGATTCAATATGGCGCCGGTGATAGCGCCGGTTATGCCATGCAGAAGTTTATGCGGCATGTAGCCAAGGCCACCGCCAGCTCTGGCCTCACCAATATCGGTTGCAATCGCCCGGCCAATTTGTTGAACCGCTGCACTGCGCAACGCCCCGGCAAACGCTTTGTTGAGATTTTCTTGCATAACAACAGTGCGCAGGGTGGTTTGAACGGTTGTGTCAATGGCAACGCGACCCAATAGATGGGACATGTTTTCCAGAGAGGCTTTACCAGCCACACCCAACCCATCGGCCAATTGCCCGCCGATGTATTGGCCAATGATGCTTGTGGCCATGCCTTTAACGGCTTGTTCACTGAAGGCATTGCTGAGACCATTTCGATCGCCCACAGCTTGGCTGGCAAGACCTTGAAAAAGGCTTGCGTTAAGAGCACTTGAAGCCGCACCAACAAAAAAAGTTGAGGCTTCAATAGTACCACTTAAAACACCGGCACTACCCCCACTTAAGAATGTGGCAGCAATCCCTACAGCAACACTCAACATTGGGCTGATGGATGTTACTTTGGTATGGGTGTGGTTATGGATATCGCCAATTTTTTTGATTTGTATGTCTTCTTCGTATTGCGCCAAAATTTGATCAAATCCTGGGGGTAAGGCGTGTTGATTGGGAATGGTTGTTACATATCTTGGTAGCCCATCATCTCTAACTTCAATGGTTAGAGCTGGAAGGTTTTGATGTTCTTCGGTTAGGGAAGGTAATAATTCAAATTCAAGTTCGCCGCCGCCATCAAGTTGCATGTTTTTTGCAACACGCTTGTAGACGGTTGATAGTTCACTTTTAGAACGGATCAAGTTACTGGATTGTGCTTGACGGATAGATTGGTAGATGTCGTACCCTACAACTATTTTGGCACCGCGGGTAGTTCTTATCAGCAGTCTTCCGTCTGCAGCAGAGATATTAATATAAGGGGCAACCCCCGTAAAAGGAGTTTCGCTAGATTCCAGTGTGTTACTTGCACCACGTGAGTGGAGTTCTTCTCCCACATGGCGCTGAGAATCCGTTTGTTCTGAAGTTATTTTTCCTTTTTTGAAAACGTTACCTTTGCCTCGGGTGACTGTTGTGGTGTGATCACTCTCCCGTGCGCCCCGCATGGCAAGTTCTCGCCCTTTAAAATGAAATCCATCTTCGCCAGCAATCACTTTGATTCCTCTGGTGATCAATCTTTGAACCGCTGTAACAAAAACTCCTTTTTCGGCAGCAGAGAAAGTAGATCGGTAGGTTCGAATGCCTTGGTGAGTTGTTAATGATCTGCCATGGAGATAGTTTTTATAGCTTTCAAGCAAATGAGCACCAATATCTACTTCATGGCCTTTTATAATAATTTTTCCTTCTTTTGAGATAATATCTACTCCCTCGAAATAGATATTTCCCTGAAGAGCCATAACAATAGCATCTCCAATAATTTGAAGACTAGCCTTATCTTTCACCACGTCATGGAATCCGTGTTCTGTAAAAATACGTTTGGATTCAGCCTTTGCAATCACATTTTCAGCAAGAGAGACTATTGTAGCTTTATTCGCTGTGACTGGTCCTTCTATCTGTATGGTTTGATTAGTGGCAACCAAAACGTCCTCATCAGCTAACACATTCCGTAGCACCACAGAGCTTGATGCGCCCGTTTGAGGTATTACATCTGTTGCAGAGCCTTCAGTAAGGGCTAATCGATCAGCATATTCTTTGTAGCCAAGAGCGTTCAAAATGGCAGGATGAGTACCACGAGAAATAATAGCTAGTCTTTTCATTCGTATCGCTTTGTAATAGCTTTTTGGAATATATAGTTCAGGTTGCAGCACTTGCTGGCCGTCAATGTTTTTTGAGACGTAATAAAGAAACGGTAAATCTTTTGTGGGCGGTTTTGATGAAAAATGTGTGTCTAAAGTCGTTGTAAGCGGAGAAATTGGGCCCTCTAAAAAGGGAGACAAGATCATAGAAGCGTTGCGGTGCAATTGCTGAACATAGGCAGCATCAATGGGTTTTCCTATTTCAATAAACCCAGATTGTAGCTCATTACGCGCTTCTGCTTGAACAAATTCCATAAGCATTTTTGGGGGAGCTATGAACTTGACATATTCAGAACTTTTGTGAAACCTACCGGCAGACTTGACGATAATATGGTTTCTAATAGGAAGATAAAAAGAATTGGCCTTTGCCTCATCAAACCATAAATTATGAAGAAGAAAAGAATATTTTTTAAGTGTACCATTAGGTAGATCTAAAGGAGCTACTTCATAGAATCCTTTCACCCATTCCTCTAGATTAAAAGTAATAACAGGATCTTTCTTTTCAATTCTTGGCAGTTCACAATCAACAATCATTCCTCCTTCCCTCTCTGCTGTTATAGCAAGAAAAGATGATCCAGGTGCATAAACACCAAATTGAGAACCGCTTAGAGTTAGAGGGCTATAGCTTTCTAATTGGGTAGGAAAAATTTGCTGAGCACCAGAAAAATGGTCTGTTAATTCTAAGAAAGCAAGAACTAACCAAGGGTTCGCTCCTCCTAAATTTATATTCCTATTATAGTTTGATGCACGAGTGATTGTGGTTCTTTTTACCTGTGTTTGATGAACTCTTCTGATGAATTCGCTGCTGTTCTCAATCTTTTTTTGAAAGAGGCCCGTTCTTATTGGTAGAGTTTCAACAGGGAGTTCTCTTTTCTGACCTTGGCTCAAGCTAATCCTACTGGCATAAGCGGTTAACGATGCTCCTTCTTCAAAAGTATGAGAAGGTGTTCTAATCTCAGCTAAGTCAGAGAGGATGAATTTTTTCACATGATGACTTTTTTTAGTGACAAAATAAGGGACTTGCCTTCTTTTAATTTTCAAACCACCCCATTTACGCTTTTTAACGGTTCTAAATTTTTTTATGTGAGTGAGATAATCATGATCAATCTGGGCAACAACGGGATACAGCGTTAATTTATGTTTTCTGTATGTGATGCCACCACTGACCTTAAATATTCCACTTTCTGCCACTGATGGGGCAAGCAAATCTAGGTCTAAGTGGTTATCTACCTCTATAAGGCCTTGATGCTTGACTTTTCCTTTAAGAAGAAGGTTATTTTTAATGCCAATACCTGAGTAATTCTGCATGAATTGTGGCATCCGCAGTTTGTGGTGACCATCATATGTGTCGTTAAATTTATGCTCTCCCCAACTTAAAACAACATTATAAATATTTTTACCAAGGTTGTGGCCATCTCTATTGTGCTCATGACTTGAAAAGGTTGCAAACATACCATGTTCAGGATTGCGCACTAAGCGACCCAAGTGAATCAGGTTGGGCGCGCGAATAGCACCATTCATCGCATAAACGCGTCCATATTGCAGATCAAAGGTGTGGGCGAAAATGTCAATCTCACCACCATGACGTATATCAATCACTCCAGCAGCGGCCCCAAGAGTGTAATCATAGCTGGACTCGTCGTATTTCAGAGGTTGATTGCCAACTTTGACACAGGTGTGTTGTCCAAAAACTCGAAACCCTTCGGCTTTGACTGCATCTTGAATATCTATTGCGAAAGTATGCTCATACTCAAAAGGTTTTGTTACCTGGGTGTAAAGAGTCTCAAACTCTGCTTTGACCTTGGCACTGTCAAGGTTAACTCCGGGCTCTGCAAATTCTAATATACCTCCCAACTCAAGATTATTTGATAATCTAAAGGGGTGATCTTGATCAAGCTTAACTCGTAAGAGGCCTGTATGTAAAATGTTGTCTGCAATTATGGACGTTGCTGTTGTTTCAAGGGAAGGAGTTATGAGTGTGGATTCTTTAACTTTTAAAACATGTGATGTTGCCCCTTGAAGATCGATATGATCCGTAGCCTCGATATAGGCTTGGTTGATCGTTAAGGCACCTTCTTCAATTGGAAGATTGAGAGTGAGTCTGCCTCCAATAATTTCATTTAATCCCCCTATGATACGAGCATCAGCGATATTTAAGTCTAAATTTGTATCTGCCTTGATTTGTTTGGCGTTGTGGAAGCTTTGTCTTGCAGTTAAATTTAAATCCCCCAATGAGTAGAGTGAACCTTTATTTTGAAGGGATAAAACATCAACGCTCATGTTTTGTTGGCTTTTAATAACCCCAAGGTTTTCAAGAATCTGACCTACAATCTTAATTCGGTTTGATAAAATAACTCCTGAATTAATTATTTGAGTTATTTGTTCGTCTATTTTTATTGAGCTTTTGTCTGTTAAGGCGCCTGAATTATTTAAGGGGCTGTACCAGATAATGCTTTA
>DLRV01000019.1 GCA_002500565.1 Holosporaceae bacterium UBA7879 | reverse complement strand
ATAATCCACAAAAAAAATAATCAGTGACTCATAGAGTAAAGAGTCATAAAGAGTATACCTGTGCCTAAAGTTCCGATTACCAATACTAAGTAATCAACTAGGCCAACAAGCGTTAATTTCGACCAGGATTGATCTTTTTTGGTTTTCTTAAGAGCAGATATCTTAAAAAATGTGAAGGCTAGCATAAAAACTGTGCTCCCTAGTATAAAAATTCCCATAATTCTTAAAATCCGTCGTCTTCTTTAGTTGTTTCTATATTAACTGAGTCTCCAAAAAAATTTACCCTCAACAATATGGGATTACAGCAAACATGACAATCTTCTACGTATTCTTGTTCAGACACAGAGGTATCAATTTCAAAATATATGCTTTCCCAACAGTAAGGACAAACTGCTTTCTCTTCAACTACCACAAACAATAAATAGGTATTTACAAAAGAATTTAAATATAAGTTGATAAAAATGTCTCAAATTCTTGTCAAAAGTTTCTAATCTTGCAATAGTTAATTACTTAGGAGTTTTTTATGAATTATTTAAAATTTATGGCGCTTTTGTCTATTTTGTTTTTAGCAGCCTGTTCAACTGAGAACGAAGCTGCGGTTGAAGCAACAGAGACAGAAGCAGAAAATACTGAAACTGAAGAACAAGGTCCTCCATACACTGAGTATATGACTTGCACACCAGGTACTGATTTTAGTGATGTAACTGTTGCAGCTATGATTGATGAATGGAACGACTTTGAATTTGCAGAAGGATTTTGGGCCTCTGCAGGGCATGCGCCTGTTCAAAGTGCTTCACTTGGCGGCGAAAATGTAGTTTATTGGCAACTATTTTGGACAACTAAAGAAGCTGCAGAAGCTGGTTGGGCCGAATGGGCTAATAATGCCGAAGCAGATGCATGGCGTGCAAAACATGCTTCTGTAATGCAATGCGATGGTCAAGGTAGAAGAGCATATGACTTTTATTGGCCTCTTGGTGAAGATGCAAATTGGGGTGGTCAAACTCAATGGGTTACATATGGCCACTACTGCAAATTTAACGATGAGGATGGCCTAGAACTTTTAAGAGCAGCAGTTGGAGCTTTTAATGAGTATACACTAGCAGGAGATAATCCAGAGCCTTTCGCATATGGGGTGATGTTGCATAATGGTGATAACCCTGAACCGTTCTCAAATTACGATTTCTTCTGGCAAAATTACTATGAAAATCATGCAGATGCTGAGACAGCGTATGCAAGATTTAACGAAAATGGGTCTGAGATCCAAGCAATGTTTGATGCTTCAGCTACATGTGAAGGACCAAACGCAAGTGACTCATATCTATTTTATCCTGATCCAGATGATCAAGTGTAAGAGTCTGTTTTAATTAGAAAAAGCCGCATTTATGTGGCTTTTTCTTTGCTTTTTTATTTTCTTTTTTTACGATTAAAATTATGGAACTTATAGACAGTTTTTTTGCTGAATTCGTCAATTATGCATGGGGTTGGCAAACAGCACTTTTGCTCTTAGGAGCAGGTGTATATTTTTCCATAAAAACTGAACTAAAACCTTTCAGATATCTTGGTTATGCGTTTGAAGTTTTACAAGGCAAACATCCCAGTAAAGACGAAGTAGGTGAGGTCAGTCATTTTAGAGCTTTAACTGCAAGCTTATCAGGTACGATTGGACTCGGAAACATAGCTGGAGTGGCTGTTGCTATTCAATTGGGTGGTCCAGGCGCTATATTTTGGATGTGGGTCACAGCTGTCTTTGGTATAGCTACAAAATTTTTCACAGCTACCTTATCAGTACTGTATCGGGAACAAGGACCCGACGGCAAACCAAACGCTGGGACAATGTACATAATTAAAAACGGATTACCAAAATATATGTTGCCCTTAGCTTATTTTTTTGCTTTTTTTGGGATAATAGCTGGGTTACCAGCTTTTCAAGCGAATCAGGTAGTTCAGCTTACAAACGATTTATACTTCCCTGAAGTTGAAAATTTTGTCTACTACGCTGGGGCTTTTCTAGTGATTATTACTGCTGCAGTTGTGCTTGGAGGTCTAAAAAGAATAGCTAACGTATCTGCGCTCTTAGTTCCATTAATGGGTGGCCTATATTTGGTAGCTGTTTTAGTTGCTGTAATTTTAAATTATCAAATGTTTTTTCCTGCATTAGGCCTAATCGTAATTGAAGCATTCTCTTTTGATTCAGCTGTTGCCGGAGGTCTGGTGGGTGTAATTCTCACTGGAATTAAAAGAGGGGCTTTCAGCAATGAGGCAGGCATAGGAACTGAAGCCTTAATACATGGAGCAGCAAAAACGAGTCATCCGGTAAAGCAAGGCTTAATCGCTATGACAGGACCAATATTTGACACGCTTATTATGTGCACTCTTACAGCAGTAATAATTCTGATTTCTGGGGTATATCAAACCTCAGATAGTTCGGGAGTGACACTTACATCTGAGGCTTTTTTAGCTACTCTTGGGCCAATAGGACCCATTATTCTGTTTGTATGTGTAATAAGTTTTGGTTTAAGTACGATTTTTACTTATTCTTATTATGGTTCAGCTTGTTCAAAATTTTTATTTGGCGAGAAAAGTGTAAAAATATACCAGTATATTTTCATCGTTTTCGTATTTATTTTTTCAATTACGTCTTTGGACTTGGCTTTAAACGTTATCGACAGTGCGTTTGCAATGATGGCTATTCCAACCCTAATAGCATCTATTTGGTTAGCACCAAAAGTAATAGAACAATCTGATAAATATTTCTCTTCAATTAAGAAGCAATAAAATCACAGATTTTTTCAACCTTTTTATTGCCTCCAAAATAATCAATTTCTTTCTGATCCATGCCTTCAAGACTTCTTTTTAACCCTTTAATAGCATCATCAAACATTAAGATTGATGAGAGTTTTTGAAATCGAACGTTTATAGCAAATAAAGAATAATCTTTACTAAATTTACATAATGTTTCTCTTTCTGATCTAACTATCCAGTTTTCCACAGAACCATTAGGGTATCCCTCTGTTGTCAGATGCATACGTTGATCGTCACCATGAATGAACCAATTTTCTCTTAAAAATGGTTGATCCAGCGGTGCGTTATTAATAAATTTTTCTATTGGGTTGCCAATCTTTTCATTCAAAGATTTGACTGGTTTGTGTATGTTTCTGAGTGACTTACCAATTTTAGATTTGATGTTCCAATAACTTGGTGAACAAACTGATGCAGCTAGGAGCCTTTGATCATTATTGCACTCAATAATACAAAGATCATCAGGCACTGATAAAGATATGTCAGCTATTAAATCTGGATAAGTTTTCTTATTTATTTTCAATTTCTTGGCTAATAACTCTTGGGGCGTTGTTGATTCTAAAGTCGTTGCAATTACATCTTCATAACGTTTTGCAAAAAGATTTTTTTTATGAGTTTTTAAGCTTTCTGTAATGTTTACTTCAAACCATTTGTTCTTTTCAATTGGTTTCAAACCTAAACGATACTTTTCTCTGCCATTTCCCCAAGGTGGATTTATCCAAAAGTTGCGATCAATAGATTTTATAGATGTCATAAATTATTTTATTATATTGTGGTCAGACGTACTAAATACAAATTTGATATGAAAAAAGTAGCAGTAATTGGAGCTGGTCCTTCGGGCATTACAGCAATTAAAAATTTCAAAGATCAAGGCTTTGAAGTAATAGCTTTTGAAAGATGTTCTGGTGTGGGTGGTAATTGGAGATATAACGATCCTTCAGGGCATTCCAGTGTTTTTGAAACAACACACATTATTAGTTCAAAATACACCTCATACTACGAAGATTTTCCTTTGCCTGAAAATGCTTCTGATTATCCGTCTCATAAAGAATTACTTGAATATTTTCAGGCATATACTGATCATTTTGACCTAGATAAAAATATTAAATTTAATACTGAGGTTGTGCATTGCTCACAAGATAACAGTCATAAATGGAAAGTTAAATGGAGAGAATTAAACGATACTCAGGTGTTAGAAGAAGAATTTGATGCCTTGGTTGTTTGCAACGGTCATCACCATGAACCTAGATATCCTAAGTATCCAGGAAAATTTTCAGGTGAGTATTTACATTCTCACCAATATAAAAAGGCTGCACCTTTTGCAGATAAAAAAGTTTTAGTTATTGGAGGAGGGAATTCTGCTTGTGATGTTGCTGTT
>DLRV01000023.1 GCA_002500565.1 Holosporaceae bacterium UBA7879 | reverse complement strand
TGAATCCAAGTTCAGTGCCGATGGTGCTGTTAAACTGGCACGGTATGGCTCTGATGAAGTTGGTCGATACTCGCAAATGTCCGATCAATGGATGCGCAGTGTTCTCGATCGGATGAAAAAATCAACAAATCAAGAATTAATAGATTTATCCAAACAAATTCGTATCAACAATACTAAGGTTTCCCGTAAACTCAATGTACTAAGTGCGGACGGAAATACAACGTGGGCTACAGATAAACTTCCTAAAACAGAAATATATAAACCATGAACGTAAAATCTCGAGATCCTCTTTTAAAACTAACCAAGCAAGGGCTTGATCCAGAATGGATTGAATTAAATGAGAAAGGTTATAAAGATCATGGAGATATTGGTTATTTATGGCAATTTAGAACGCAAGCAGTTGTGAAGTATTTTGAGACAGGCCGGCCAGAAGCCTATTGGGATAACATGCGCAGGGTTGGTGAATTACAAATTGAACTGTTCAAACGCTTTGAGGCTGGAGAGCAGATTTCTGAAAGCTACGTTGAAACAACCTCTCTGTCAGAATTTATCCAAAGTCTTTCTGGTGGCTGCTTTGATTTAATCCCTGAAATGAATAGATGTCTTAAAAAAGTCAAAGCTGATAAAACCCTTTATCTTTTTAAATTACTTAGAGGATTGCTTGCCCGAAAAGACATATCAAGTGAAATTGATTTAGCACGCACTTATTATGCAAACAAAAAAAAATGGTCTATCCACCTAACAGAAGTCATTGCAGCTTTATATTTTAGAGAGACGAAAAATTTTGAAACAAACTTTCAGCAATTAATGAAAGGATATAAAGCCAAATATAAATACGAAGTACCTGAATATAAACTAATCGCTATTTTCCCGCTTGGACTGGTGCAACTGGCCCGGCATTATGGGATGGATGTTCAGGTTCAGCATGAACTTATTCCACAAGATTTAATTAAACCTGTTCAGCACAGTCAGTAACCTCACTGCTGTTGTCTAAGGCCTCAACAAAGCGTTTGCCGGGGCATTGCGCAGTGCAGCGGTGCAACAAATTGGCCGGGCGATCGCAACCGATATTGGTGAGGCCAGAGTCTTATCAGAAATGGCTCAATATCCGGTTTATTGGGAGAAAGACCACTTTTTTAGCTAGCGCCTCTGAAGTCGACTCTCGCAGATAATTGCAAGAGGAATTTTGAGAGAAATCAAAAAATAAGAGTGCAGGATTTCTGCGGGTTTAAGTCTTTAATTTTCATCTCTACCAAACAAGGCCACTCCATAAATCTTCTAGAAAGTCAGAAATAGGCCACACTGTTATTTTTTTATCATCCACTTTTGTGATCCGCTTAGCACCTTGTGTCGTAATGATATTTAACTCTGCTTTATATTCATCCCCAAAAGCTAAAAGACCTCTTATGTCCTTTTTATTAAAAGAATCATTGAGCTTAACTTCGTACGCTTTATCTTGAATAACAAAATCAACTTCGTATCCCTCTTTTGTACGCCAGTAAGTGATAGAATCTGTTTTTTCATGGTATTTCTTATAAGCCATCAGCTCTAAAAAAACATAATGCTCAAAGGCTTTTCCAGCCTCAGACCCTTTCATTTCCTTAAAACTATATCTCTTCAGATGATTTGCCACCCCTGTATCAAAAAGATAAAACTTTGGGGTTTCCTGTATGGTCTGCCGCTTGGCTTTTTTTCTATAAGGGTAAAGAAAATACCCAATATACATATCTTCTAAAATATCAAAATAACTGCGCGCTGTCCGTGTGTTAATTCCGCACTCACGACCTATGCTTGTAAAATTGAGCATCTCTCCCTGGCAAAACCCTAAAATGTCTAAAAACCTTGCAAAAGGCTCAATCTTACGAAGGTTCGCTTCATGTTGAACTTCATTCATAATGTAGTCAAACAAATAAGAGCTAATCATTTTAGAATAATGAGGAGAAAAATAATGTTGAGGTATGAGCCCGTTATTAAAAATTGATGACCAATTCAGCTCTTTAATTTCAGGATAACATAATGGCATCATTTGATAAGACCAAGCCCTTCCTCCAAGAAAGTTTGCGCCTGTAGAACGCAATTTTCTTGAACTAGATCCACATAAGATGAAATCAAAAGGACTGTTTTCTATAAGCCAATGAACTTCGTTCAATAAAATAGGGACTTTTTGAACCTCATCTATAATAACAAGAGGCGTCTGTGTTGACTCCTTTAAAATTAAGAGTTCTTCTCTTAAATAATGAGGATTAAGGGTATACTTATGAAACTCATCTGCTTTTAAAAGGTCAATATAATGTGCTTTGGGAAAAGTGCTCTTAAGGTAGGTCGACTTACCCGTTTTACGCGCACCCCAAAGAAAAGCGCTCTGGCCTTGTGGTAAATCAAGATTTAAAACTCTTTTTATTTTATTCATATCTGATTATTATGTTATATAATGCATATATATCTTATTTTTATTGTATTCTCAAGATCCATATTTTTGTTGTTTGAATCAAGAAATAGAGGAAACTTCCCTTTTGTCCTAAGATTTAGGAGACTTTTTTCTGAAACAGACATTCCAAGAGCTATCATTTTGATAAAAGTCTTCAGGGCTTGAAAAATTTTTTACACACTTTGAAAATATCCACACGCTAGCAAAAATCCAATTTTGGTTGAGGGTTTACGAAGTGTTTCTATTTTTTTTGTTAGAGAATTTGGAAAGCTAAAAAAAGCGTTTGCCAAGGCATTGCGCAGTGCAGCGGTTCAACAAATTGGCCGGGCGATCGCAACCGATATTGGTGAGGCCAGAACTGGCGGCGGCCTTGGTTATATGCCGCATAAACTTCTGCATAGCATAACCGGCGCACACTTGATTTCATTGTAAAAATAATTGTATAGTTTGAATAACAGAAAGTTAACGATGGCATACATTTATCAAAACAAAATATTGATTAAGGTGTCCTTGATTTGCGCCCTCTTCTGTACTACATGCTATGCATTGCCAGGGCTAGATGATGAGACAGTTTCAAAAGCCGATCACACGCAGGCTTCTAACCTATCCCCAGCTGGCTGTGGTGCCTTGCCAACAGATTCAGAGCCTCTGGAAATGATATCATTTAATGAGAATGATACAAACGCACCTGTTGATATGAGAAAAGGATATGTTCGAAAATATGACCCAAAACAGCACATGTATTATTATGAAAAAGAGCATGCTTCTGGGTTGATACAATTTTTAAAAGAGCTTCTCTGGAATTTGTGGTTTTATTAATATCCAGAATCAATTAAAAATAGAAAATCGACTAAATAAAGGAAATGAACATGAGTGTACTTGTTGGCCAGGAAGCGCCTAATTTTACAGCCACGGCTGTTATGCCTGATAATGCAATTATCGAAAACTTTGATTTTAAATCTTACCTCAACGGTGAAAAAGGTGTTTTGTTTTTTTATCCCCTTGATTTTACGTTTGTGTGCCCGTCAGAAATTTTGGCTTTTCACAACCGTTCTGAAGATTTCAAAAAACGAGGCGCTAAATTAGTTGGCATCAGTGTTGATTCTCAATTCACCCACCTTGCGTGGCGGAACACACCTGTTGAAAAAGGCGGAATTGGCCAAATCAGCTTTCCCCTTGTGGCTGATCTAACCAAATCCATTGCCCGTGATTATGATGTCTTAATCAACGAATCTGTTTCACTGCGTGGCACTTTTTTAATTGATGAGGATTTCACAGTTCGCCATCAAATCGTTAACGATTTGCCATTGGGACGGAACGTTGATGAAGCTGTGCGTATGGTCGATGCCTTGAATTTCCACCAAGAGCACGGCGAGGTGTGTCCAGCTAACTGGCGTACAGGCGAAGAAGGTATGACTGCAACCGCTGAAGGTGTTTCTTCTTATTTGGCTAAAAACGCCTCACGTTTGTAAGTCAAACCAACCAAAAAATCAGTACTAACACTGTCAGAAAATGGGGGGATATACCCCCTCATTTTCATTTAGAAAATAACTGATTCATTAAACTTATAAAAAATTTAAAACCAAAGTACTTTGGAAATTAAAGGAGTACTTATGCGCCAATTTTTTGTCTTTCTTCTAACGCTGTCATTTTATTTATCATCTGGCCCTTCATATGAAATTCAATTTGAAGATGGACTGTTTACGTATACAACAAGCGACTCATTAGTTGCCCGCAAACAAGGTGCTGAAAAAGCACACCAAAAGCGTTTTCATTCAACAACTAAATTTACAGGAATCTACGAACTATATGAGCTAAATCAACTTGGAGAAGGCGCTGAAGAGAGCCCAGATGCAATTGAACGAATTATTGATGAAGAAAACGATCCACTTCTTTTAAGCGAAGAGGACGAAGTGAGAAGTGATCCTACCTGTTTTTCATACCAGCGATGATGGTGTTCCATTTATTCCAACGGGATATGTATATTTGGCTTTCAAAGATGAAGCATCCGATGAGAAATGCTCAGAAATAGTAGAGGAAAACAATATACAAATAACTGAAGTTATTACCGATAAATCCTTTTTTGTTAAGTTTCCATTAAAAGTTAATACCGTTAAACTTGCAGATACAATAGCTCGTAGATATGAGAGCTTTATTATTCATGTTGTTCCAGAATTTTCTACAAATTTTAAGACCGCGTTTTTGCCAAACTCTGCCCGGTTTAATAACCAATGGCATTTGAAAAATACAGGTCAGCATAGAGGAACAAGTATTGGCTTTAAGGCAGGCGCAGATGCACGCGTTGTTAAAGCTTGGGAGTTTCTAAATTCCGTAGGCAAGAACCCGTTTGGGAAAGATCACATAAAAATTGCCGTTATTGACGATGGGTTTGATATAACTCACCCAAGTTTAAGCCATAAGATTGTTGATCCTTTCAATGCTAGTACAGGGGCTGGTGGTAATGTTTCTCCTAGTTATAAAGAATGGCATGGAACAGCTGTTGCTGGGGTTGCAGCAGCCTCAACAATTCAAGGAGAGGTCGTTGGCGTTGCCCCCAATGCAAAAATCATACCCATAAAGTTTGGGAAAGGACTTTCTGACAGAGAGATTATTCTACAATTTAAATGGGCACATGATCATGGGGCAGACGTAATCAGCTGTAGTTGGGGAGCTGCTGCAAAAGTTTTTCCTCTCTCTCCAGCTGTAAAAGAATACTTCAGATTTCTTGTAAGAAAAAGCCATGGTGATAAAGGAATACCTATTTTATTCGCAGCAGGTAATGATGGTGTGCAAGTAAGTGTAAAAAATCCAAAAGGTCCCGGATACATTTATTACAATGGTTTTGCAACACATCCAGATATTATTGCCGTCGGCGCAAGTGATAGCATGGATAAAATGGCCCATTATTCAAATTATGGACCAGAAGTAGCTTTCTTAGCACCTTCAAGTGGCGTTATGGGTATTACTACCTGTGATGTACAACATCCAGGTGGCTATAATCCACAAGATGATTACACGGATACATTCGGCGGAACATCAAGTGCCTGCCCATTAGCCGCTGGGGGAGTAGCATTAATGCTTTCACTTAATGAAAAGCTAACAACAGAAGAAATAAGAAAAACCTTAATAGAAACGACGAGAGGTATAAAACTTAGTGGAAAGCCAATCCAAGCAACTGGTTGTATTGATATCGAATCTGCGCTTAAACGTATTTACAGTATGTTAGAAGCACAATAGAGCACATTGCACAGTTAAGAAAGTTTTATTGTCTTTAACTAGGAGATTAATAAATTAAAGTAATTATAAAGGATAGTGGAATGAAAAAAGAAAATATTTTGTACCTATTGGGTCTTTTGACAAGTCCCATGCTATTGATCAGCCCTCAAGTCAATGCAATGCTCCGCGTACAATCCTCTCAAGAAGAGGGCTCTCCACATCGGGCATCGACAAGAAGTGCCGCTTATTCTGGGCATCAGCACCATAATGATGCAGATTCTCTTACTCAAGTCACGCTTACAATACAAGACAAAAGCAAGACAGAAACTATTTTAGACACTCTTAAGAAAAAAGGTGTTACAGACATCACTAATTTATTTGAAAATTTTTACAGTTTTAGAGTGCCTACTAAAGATGCACAAAAAGTAATTGAAGAATTAAAAGGCCCAGATGTTGATGCTTATATAGATCAATCAGTTGAACATAAAATGTGGTAGCCATCGGATTTAGAGAATTGAATATTTTCAATAAAACCATACAATTGACTTTATAGAGCTCAAATTAATATAACCAGAGTTCTACAGGGGGCTTATTATTCGCTGCTTTTCTGCTCAATAAACTGATGCCCTAATTCAACCAGTTTCTCCTCTGTATCAAACAAAGAACGCACCTCGGCTATGAACTTCTCAACGGCTTTAATATCCACCGCCTGTTTTGCCTTGGATGCATCAATAAAGTGTACACCCTCAATCACATCCATGGAACAATTCTCACTTTCATAGTGTAATTCTTCACTTAACTTTTCACCGGCCCGCATACCTGTAAAAGTGATGGGAATTTGGCTATAAGGCTTATACCCCGACAATTCAATAAGCTTTTCGGCCATTTTCAAAACACTCACAGGCTCACCCATATCCAATACAAACAATCCGCCTTGATAGGCATCTTTCAAAGTTCCCAGCGCACCGGCCTGCAATACTAAAGACACGGCTTCTTCGATGGTCATAAAGAACCGTGTCATTTCTTTATCCGTTACGGTTACCGGCCCACCTCGGGCAATTTGTGCTTGGAACAATGGAATAACCGAACCACGCGATCCCAAAACATTACCAAACCGCACCGAGGCAAACCGCGTTTTGCTCTGGCTTAGATCACATGCCTGACAAATGATCTCGGCAATACGCTTGGTTAACCCCATTGTATTCGACGGATTCACAGCTTTATCGGTTGAAATCAAGATCATTGATTCTGCTTGATAAGCCATTGCCAGCTTTGCTGTGTTCCATGTACCAATCACATTGTTTTCAAAAGCTGCTTTGGGATTGGTTTCAGAAAGGGGCACATGTTTCATGGCAGCTGCATGAAAAATAACCTGTGGCCGATATTTCTTAAAGACTTGTTCCATGGCCTGCGGATCAGAAACATCCACCATCAACGGCACCCAATCATTGGCGCATTTCTGCTGTCGAAGTTCCTGATCAATCTCATATAAAAAGTATTCTGACTGATCTAAAATCAGGGCTTTTTTAGGACCAAGCTTCACCACCTGCTGAACAATTTCACTGCCAATACTCCCCCCAGCACCTGTAATGAGAACTGTTTTGTTATGGATTAATTGGGCTGGCAAATCATTGGAAAGCTCAACCCGATCACGCCCTAGCAAATCCTCAATCACAACGGGCTTTAACGTTAACTGATTTGAATGAGCCGGGCTCAAATCTGCCACCCTTAAGGTTTGGAGTGAATGCGCTTTCGCCACATCAAAGATTTGTTCAAGGGGCACGCCAAACAATCGTGGATCAACCACAATAAATAAGCTTTCTTCACGAAAGGTTTTATTTTGATGCCAATCTAAAAATTTTTCAAAAGAAAGAACCGGCACACCGCGAATCTTTTGAGCACTGTTACGCTCTTTTTTTTCTGTAACAACTGCGTTATCAATCTTATAAGGCTTATCGCGGGTTTTATTATAGCGAAGAAAAAGATCAATGTTTGTTAAGTCACCAAACAGGACTGCATGGATATGGCCCGTCGCTCGCCGTCTTTCAAACATAAAATAACGATACATAACCCGTGGGAAAGATAAAAAAGTAAGTAAAATGAAGGTCGCAATAATCAGCGTTGTCACACGCAGTGGCAGTTCAATGTAGTAAACATGGCGCACTAAGAAGAGCGCAAGTAAGAAAAAAACATTGATATAAACAGCAACATAGCCAATTGATAAAAGATCGCTAAAAGACGTATAGCGCCAAGAGGGTTGAAATGTCCGGAAAGCAGCAAAGTTGCCCAGGCAAATGACCAGAAACAACCCATTCAAAGCCCAAAAATTTTCTGGCTTTAGGTGCCAAACCAGCTTATTAAATGCCTCCCATTCAACAGCATAAACAGTAAAGTAAAATGCAGAAAATGCCAGCAAAACATCCAATATTATAATTAAAAAGTTTCTTAAAAATGATGGGGACATATTTTTTCCTTTCACGATACTCAATGCACGGTCAAATTTGAAGTTTTTTCTGTCTTGCTCTGGTTGGTTTTTTAAGTAGTATTGTCGTATGTGTTTTAGTTTTCTCGAAATCATGTTACTCCTTTTTATGTTTGCAACGCTATTTGTTCTGGCTCTTGGAATCGGGGTAATGCTTAAAGGTGGTAAACTTAATCAAAAATACGGCTCAAAACTCATGCGTTGGCGGGTTTTTTTGCAAGGTATAAGCCTTGCTCTCCTTGCGCTTGTTATTCTTAGAAAGGGATTATAATGGTACAACTCACACGAATTTATACAAAAGGCGGTGATAAAGGCAAAACATCACTGGGCGATGGGTCGCGCGTTTCCAAAAATGCCGCGCGTATTCAAGCCATTGGCGCTGTTGATGAATGCAACTCTGTGCTTGGTGTTGCTGCACTTTACTTGAAACATGTACCTCTGTCCGATATCCGCCGCATTCAAAACGATTTGTTTGATCTTGGTGCAGACCTATGTATCCCAGCAACAGAAAACAAACTAACTGTTTCAGATCAACAAGCCACGTGGTTAGAACAGCAGATCGATAAAATGAATGAGAAACTTGATCCTTTGAAGTCTTTTATTCTTCCGGGGGGCACCAAGGCGTCTGCCTATTTACATCATGCTCGCACAAGTGTTCGCTCAGCAGAACGTTTGGTTGTTGGCGTTTCTGAAGAACAAACCATTTCAAGTGCGGTTATCCAATACCTTAATCGCCTCTCAGATTATTTGTTTGTGGCCGCCCGGATTGAAAATAACTTCGGAAAGAATGACGTGTTATGGGAACCCGCCAAAAACCGATAAAGAAACAATCAACTTCTAAGCTGTCGGATAAATCCCAACTAAAAGAGAAGCCATCTCGGCCTAAAGCCACGCCCCTTGATCCAACCCGTTATGGCGATTGGATCAAAAACGGTCGATGCATTGACTTTTGATCCCGTCAAACTCAGGCTTGATCAAGCAGTTGTGGCACATGCCCCTGCTTTTATTTCTAAGCCCGTCAGCATCACAGTTCAAAATGGCGATCTGATTCAATTAACTGGTGCTAATGGGGTTGGCAAATCAACACTGCTCAGGGCGATAGCTGGCTTTATCTCTTTGCACACAGGAATGCTTCTCTATAAGCCTCAAGAAAACGTCCAGCCGCAAAGGGTTTATTTGGGCACAAAACCATCTTTTCATCAAAGTTATACCGTTAAGCAACAACTTAAACTTTGGCATCAAACATATACCCCGCCTGAGTCAGTCAATCACTACCTCAATCTCTTTGACCTAGAGTCTATTCAATCTTCTCCAATCAAACATCTTTCAACTGGGCAAAAGCAGCGCGTAGCTCTAGTAAAAGTTCTCATGAGCAATAAACCCATCTGGCTTCTGGATGAACCCTTTAATAATTTGGACACCCCCTCAAAAACTCAATTTGCATCCATTATCAATGATCATCTTAAGAAGGGTGGCATTGTGATTTACACCAGCCACGAAAAGATCTTAGGGCTTTCTCCACAACAAATAAATTTGGATCCAGGAAGTAAGTGATGACCCATTATCTTTATCGTGAATATCTTTTTATCAAACACAATCTATCTCTTGCCGTTATAGCCATTGGCATTACAGTTCTATTTTTTTTACTGCTTCAGTGGACTGGTATCACAAACACCCTCTCGTCAGATCAATTTAAAAATATCGTGTGGATTTTCGCACTTATTGGTGTTTTTCTCACCAGCGATCAGATATTCAAAGAAGAAATCGAACAAGGACTTCTTGCCGATTATGAGCTTGAACGTCTTAGTTTTATCGCACTTGTAGGCCTACGCATTCTCTCTTATTTTGTTCTAGTTATTCTTCCCCTTGCTTTAACAGTCACTCTCTTTATCTCTCTTTTTACAGGCACAATAAACCCTATCGACCTTGGTCTTTTTCTCTGTATTTTTTTTCTCTATAGCCTTGTTATACTCACATCTTCTCTTTTAACCCATGGCTCTCAACAACAAAAAGGGCTTGCGTTTCTCATTGCGCTGCCGCTCATTATCCCAATTTTTCTCTGTCAGATTTTTTTGTTAAGTACACAGCCAGAATTAACAATTGTTCAAAAGCCTCTAACATTTCTTGTTGGTTTATTTTTGTTTTGTGTCCCTTGCTATACTGCTATGGTAATTTTCTGTTTAAAGCTTGCAATTAAGGTCGAATGATTACGTTTTTTCAGCCCAAAATTTTTCAATCTTTATGTAATCGCCTGTTGGTGTGGACCATGATCAGTATGATGCTGTTTTTAAACATTGGCTATTTTTGGGGTTTTTTCTTTTCACCAGTTGATGCCGTACAAGGCATTGTTGCAAAGATTATGTTCATTCATGTGCCCAGCGCTTGGATGGCCTTAATGTGTTACACTTGCTTGGGTCTTTTTTCCCTCTCTTACCTATCAAGCAAAGCTTGGGTCTCGCTTTTTCTTGCGCAAGCTGCGGCCCGGATTGGATGTACTTTTACACTGGTGTGTCTTGTATCTGGCAGCTTATGGGGCTTGCCAACCTGGGGTACTTGGTGGGTTTGGGATGCACGTTTAACTTCTGTTCTGATTTTATTTTTTCTTTACATTGCGTATCTATTGCTAGGAAACACATTCCAAAATCAAGAAAAGGCAGCCAAATTTTCCAGCCTCCTTGCTATCCTTGGCCTGATTAATCTTCCTATTATTAAGTGGTCTGTTGATTGGTGGTCTACACTGCACCAACCAGCAAGCATTAGCAAACTTTCAGCGCCCTCTATGCACTGGTCTTTTTATGTCCCACTCATTATTATTGCCTTGGGTTGGTTTAGTTACACCTTATTTATGATGCTTTGCATCACCCAAACGAAACTGATTCAAAGAGCACGGATCTCTTTATGACTTTTTGGTGTTTAACGCTTAGTTATCTATTTGGCTTTTTTTGTTTGTTTGGTCTTCTTGTCCAAGTCATTTTTAAGTACACTAAAGCTATAAAGAGAAAGGACATTTAATGTCTAAAATAATTTTTTGTTTAATATTCTTTTGCATGCTGGCTTCACCTCAAAACCTCAAAGCAGCCGATCAGTGGCAATCCACACGCCATGGCCAAGAAGTTGTTGTTGATAATACTCATGATGCACCGCCAGAAAAAGAAGTTCCGAATAAGAAGAAATCCACTGATACCCAAGACGTTCTTCACCCGCTTGACGATGACGCCTACAGCGATGAAGACGCCCCAGAAGATGAGTCTGAAGAAGAAGTCTCAGAAGATGAAGAAGATGATGGATCTATGCTAGAAAGCCTCGAAGATGATTCCTTAGATGACGATATCCCCGAAGAGGATGAGTTGGGAGAAGATGCGGCAGAAGATGAATAACACATACAATGTTCACTTCATATAAGCTAAAACTCTATCAAAACATCGCAACAATGGGGTATATTGGCTACGCCCTGTTTCCCGGTACAATTGCTTCGCTGGTAACACTCATTGTAGCCTTTCCCTGGCTCATCTTCCTCAATTCCGCAGCGATGTTTCTTCTAAGTATCATTGTCTTTATCATTGGCACTTATGCCTGTATGGTTCTTATGAGGTACAGACCATACCTCAAAGATCCACGCGATTATGTGATTGATGAATGTGTTGGTCAACTAATGGTAATGGCTGGTGTATTGGCCCTCTATCCCGGATCATTCACAGCTCAATGTATCGGCTTTATTCTTTTTCGGTTTTTTGATGGTTTTAAGCCTTGGCCCATCAGCATTATCAACAACTGGAAACCCTCTTCTCCGTTCAAAAAAGCTTTGGCTTTAATGCTTGATGATGTTTTGGCCGCTATTGCAAGCATAGGGCTTATCTATTTATATAAAAGTTGGAAGTTTATCAATTAAACTAGGCAACCTCTTAAAAACTCAAAGATAAAAAACCAGTAAGGCAAGCTAAACTAGAAAGAAAAGAGCCTGCTTTCCACCACAACAAGTGTTGTTGCGATGATATAGAGGCTCTTTATCTAAGACCTAAAATTAAAGCACTAGTGTGTATCTCTAACTTTTTACTCTTTAGCTTTTGTCAACTATTAAGCTGATACACCGTAGTCCTGAGGATTGCCCAGATGACCATTTGCAAGAAGAATTTCCAAACCCCATTGCGCATCTGCATGCCCTTGCTCAGCAGCTTTTTGATACCAATGAACCGCTTTGTGGTAGTCCTGATCAACGCCTTGACCTTTCACATAACAAAGACCAAGATTACATTGTGCTTCAGCATATCCTTGTTTTGCGGCTTTTTCAATCCATTCGACCCCTTTAACAAAATCTGCAGCAACAGTCCACTCAGTCTTTTCAGAAATATTCCACTCTTGCATATAACAAGCGCCAAGATTATTTTGCGCTTCTGCATTTCCTTGCTCTGCAGCTTTGCTATACCATTCAATCATTTGAACATAGTCTTGAGCAACACCTCGGCCACACTCATAACAAACACCAAGGTTAAACTGTGCCCCAGCATGCCCTTGCTCTGCAGCTTTGTGATACCATACCACTGCTTGACGCATGTCTTGAGGAACACCCCGGCCTTTTTCATAACAAAACCCAAGATTATTTTGCGCTTCTTTATTCCCTTGTTCGGCGGCTTTGCGATACCACCCAGCTGCTTGAGCGTAGTCCTGATCAACGCCCTGGCCACTCTCATAACAAATGCCAAGATTACATTGCGCCCGTGAATTTCCCTGCTCCGCAGCTTTTCTAAACCATTTTGCTGCTTGAGCATAATCCTGAGCAACACCTTCACCCTTTGTATATTTCATACCAAGATCAAGTTGCGCCCCTAAATCTCCTTGTTCAGCCTGAATAGAAAGAATTTCTAAACAGGTACCTTGCTCCCCTTCAGAAGAATACACACTGGACGTAAAACTCTGTTGACTCTCTTCTTGTACAACTCCAGGATCTACAACTGCTGTAGCTAAAGCACTGGTGGCTCTTTGGTCATCAAGTTCTCTATCCATTGCATGTCCAGCAAAAGCGAGGATTGCCACAACAGCGCTCGAAAGGTAGTAAAGTTTTTTCATGTTTATTATCTCCGTTTTGTAGATAACATATTAACTAATTTTATTTTTTCAAGCCTTATTACAAAATAGTTAATTTCTAGGAGGATTTAATTCCTAAAAGCCCACTAATAGAAGATGCGGGCTAGTCAAACCAGCAACAAGGCAGACTCTTCCACCACAAAAATATCTAGATACGCGACTCAAAGGCACAAGCAGCACCTCCGGCCATCAAGAGCCTATATCTTATCTATTTTAGCTAATCGTGCAAGTAACCCACCCTCTGCTTTTTGCTCTATGCAGAAGGTGGGTCGTTACTTTTACTGACTGTCTGAGGGCACTTTTTCAGCCTCACCAGCTACTGCTCCATCATCCCCTTGTTGATCTGATCCGGCAGCAGCGGCTACTTGTGCACGTCTTGCAAGCGCTAATTTTGCCTCTGCAAACCCTTGCTCGGCAGATCTTTGCCACCATAGAGCTGCTTGAGCATAATCTTGCTCAACGCCCTGACCTTTCGCGTAACAAATACCTAGGTTATATTGCGCTATTGCATTCCCTTGTCCGGCAGCTCTTAAAAGCCACTCTGCAGCCTGATCATAGTTCTTCTGAACGCCCAGACCTTTGCAATAAAATGTGCCGAGAACCTGTTGAGCCTCTGGATAACCTTTTTCCGCAGATTTTCTAAACCATTTAACAGCTTGAGAAAAGTCTTGGGTAACGCCCAGACCCTGGAGATAATGAGAACCGAGACTATATTGCGCTGATGCATTTCCTTGCTCTGCAGATTTTCTAAACCATTTAACGGCTTCAGCATGATCTTGCGGAATGCCATAGCCATCATTAGCAAAATAAACACCAAGGCCATTTTGCGCTGATGCATTTCCTTGCTCTGCAGATTTTCTAAACCATTTAACGGCTTCAGCATGATCCTGAGGAACACCCTGACCTTTGGCATAACATGTACCAAGACCATATTGTCCTTCAGCACATCCCTGTTCCGCAGATCTTCTAAACCATTTAACAGCTTGAGCAAAGTCTTGGGTAACGCCCAGACCCTGGAGATAATGAGAACCGAGAGTATATTGCCCTTCAGCACATCCTTGCTCGGCAGACTTCCTAAACCACTTAACGGCTTCTGTAACATTTTGAGGCACGCCCTGACCGGTCGCATAACATGCACCGATACTGTATTGCCCTTCAGCACACTCCTGCTCTGCAGATTTTCTAAACCAATTAACGGCTTCAGTAAAATTTTGAGGCACGACCGCTCCTAGACGATAAATAGAGCCAAGATTATTTTGCGCCCATGGATGACCTTGCTTTGCAGCCTCTCGGAGAAACCCAACAGCTTGATCCGGATTTTGAGCGACGCCGTTTCCTCTAAAATACTGCATGCCCAATCTAAACAACCCCTCGGCATTCCCTTGTTCTGCAGATCTTCGATACCATTTTACGGCTAGCGCATGATTTTGAGGAACGCCTTCACCTTCTTTGTATGCGTGAGCAAGTCTATTTTGCGCGTCAGCATCTCCTTGCTCAGCCTGAACAGTTAAGGCAGCTACATCGACACCTTGTTCTTCTTCAGAAGGACGTACGCTTGACATAGAGCTTTCTTCAACACCTTCTGCACCCCCAACAGGTGATGTTTCATCTCCCTCTTGCTGCGCTGGTCCGGCAGCGGCTTTTTCTCCAAGGCTTAAATTTTGAAGTACTCTTTGTAAATGTTCTTCACCGCCTTCTTGTACAGCCCCAGGACCTGCAGCTGCAGCCTGTGCACTAGCCCTGCGGGTTGAGGGCCCCTCACCATGTTCAGTCTCATTTTCCATTGCATGTCCAGCAAAAGCCAACAATGCAATAACAGCGCTCGAAAGGTAGTAAAGTTTTTTCATGTTTAATATCTCTGTTTTGTAAATAATATATTAACTAAATTTATTTTTTTCAAGACTTACCTAAGAATGGTTAACTGTTTGGGAAGTTTAATTCCTAAAAACGCCTGATAAAAGGCGCCGACTAGTCAAACTAGAAACCAAAGAAAAAAGCCTGCTGCTCCAAGTGTTTTATGCTGCTAACACACCGCATCTCTTTAACAAGCTAAGAAGATTACATATTGCTTGCGAATGCTCTTGGGCTGCTGCTTTGCGATACCATACCACTGCTTGACCATCGTCATGAGGAATGCCCCAGCCATTCTCATAACAAAACCCAAGATTATATTGCGCACCTGCATGCCCTTGCTTAGCGGCTTTTTGATACCAATGAACCGCTTTGTGGTAGTCCTGATCAAAGCCTTGACCTTTCACATAACAAAAACCAAGACTATTTTGTGCATCTGCATTTCCCTGCCCTGCC
>DLRV01000022.1:3122-4117 GCA_002500565.1 Holosporaceae bacterium UBA7879 | reverse complement strand
GCTTTCCCCCATTGGAGTAAAAAGACCGCAAAAGAAAGAAGCATAATTCTTAATAAGTTCTGCAAACTAATGTTAGAAAATGCGGACGATCTAGCCGCAATCCTTACCGCTGAGATGGGAAAGCCATTAGCAGAAGCAAAGGGAGAAATTGCCTATGGAGCAAGTTTTATTGAATGGTTTGCAGAAGAAGGAAAGAGAGTCTATGGAGAAACCATCCCCGGACACCAAGAAGACAAAAGGATAATAGTATTAAAGCAGCCAGTAGGCGTGGTCGCTGCAATAACTCCCTGGAACTTTCCTAACGCAATGATTACAAGAAAGTTAGGTCCAGCACTTGCCGCTGGTTGCTGTTTTGTAGCAAAAGCGCCTGAAGACACTCCATTGTCTGCATTAGCACTTTGTGATCTGGCAGAAGAAGCAGGAATTCCGAAGGGAGTATTCTCTGTTCTCACCACATCTGACCCAGTCGAAATTGGTAAAGAGCTGTGCTCCAATAATAAAATTCGAAAACTTACATTTACGGGATCAACAGAAGTTGGCAAAAAACTGCTTAAACAAGGCGCAGACCAAGTTCTAAAGATGTCCATGGAGTTGGGTGGTAATGCCCCTTTTATTGTATTTGACGATGCTGATATTGATAAGGCAGTTGAAGGAGCAATAATTTCCAAATTCAGAAATAATGGTCAGACTTGTGTGTGTGCAAATCGAATCTATGTCCAGGAGGGAGTGTATGATCTATTCGCAAAAAAACTGGAAGTAGCTGTTTCAAAGATGATTGTAGGAGACGGCTTTTCTACATCAAGCACGCTAGGCCCATTAATTACGAATGACGCTCTAAACAAAGTTGAGGAGCACATTGAAGATGCCTTGAAAAAGGGTGCTACAGTCCAGTGTGGAGGAAAAAGACATAGTATCGGTGGAACTTTTTTTGAACCTACAGTGCTAACTAATGTTGATAAGTCCATGCTGATTTCTGAAGAAGAGACTTTTGGTCC
>DLRV01000022.1:1758-2761 GCA_002500565.1 Holosporaceae bacterium UBA7879 | reverse complement strand
ATGAAGATGATGTCATAGAGCAGGCAAATAATACTATATTTGGACTAGCTTCGTATTTTTACGCGTCAGACCTTAAACGTGTATGGAAAGTAGCAGAGGCTCTTGAATACGGTATGGTGGGTATAAATACTGGATTGATTTCAACGGAAGTAGCCCCCTTTGGTGGAGTAAAGCAGTCTGGACTTGGTCGTGAGGGATCACATCATGGAATTGATGAATACTTGGAATTAAAATATCTTTGCCTATCACTTTAATTATTAACGATAAGGCAGTCATTGTTATAATTTTCAGCCTTAAGCTGATAAATTTTTCCTGGTTGGAGGGGAACACTTGTTGTAATTTCAGAAAAATCTTCTGCACGCCCTCTGAAGTCAGATTCCATTAGAACTGATAGAGGTTTATTTTTTAATTTAGTGAAATGCTGAATTTTTTTTCGTTGAGCGAGCTCTCTTAAAGTTTTTGAGCGTTTTAATATTTCACTTTTCTCAACTTGTGGCATACGACTAGCTGGAGTATTAGGACGTTCAGAATATGGAAAAATATGAAGCCAGCTAATATCGCACTCATCTATAAGTTTTACGGTATCTAAAAACATTGTGTCATTTTCCGTGGGGAAGCCAGCAATCAAATCTGCACCGAACGTCAATTCTGGTCTAGCGGCCTTTAAATTTCTGCATAAATCAATTGCTTGTTCTCTAGAATGCCTTCTTTTCATCCTTTTAAGTATCAGATTGTTCCCAGATTGAAGAGAAAGGTGCAGGTGCGGCATCATCCGTTTATTGCTTTTGAAAACCTGTATGAGCCTATCATCCATTTCGCTAACATCTAACGATGAAAGTCTTAATCGTGGTAATGTAGGTATTTCATTCAAGATCTTTATTACTAAATCACCAAGCTTATCATTTCCAACGACATCTGATCCCCAACACGTAATGTCAACACCTGTTAAAACTATTTCTTTAAAACCTTTATTAACGAGATTACGTATTTTTTCTAAAATAGT
>DLRV01000022.1:0-1421 GCA_002500565.1 Holosporaceae bacterium UBA7879 | reverse complement strand
TCCATAGGAACAGATTTTGAAAGACCTCTGCCTTGAGGAATTATACAAAAGGTACACGAGTGGTCGCATCCATTTTGAATTTCTAAATAGGCTCTAGATCTTTTTGTGAAATTGGGAAGTATTTTTGTCTTATCTTGTTTAAGCCCGCTGGCTGATTCCCCAAAAAAACCTGACCTCCCACTTTTTTTAATTTCACCCCAAATTGATTCATCGAGTTTGGCATTATTTCCAATAACCACATCAACTTCAGGCATCTTCATGTAGGCCTCTTTTTCAATATGCGCATCGCATCCTGAAACAATAACAGTATTGTGTGGAGAGGATTTTTTTAGCTGACGAACATATTTTCTGCTATTTCTTGCAGCTTCTTTTGTAACTGAACAGGTGTTAACGAAAGTAAGATTTTTAAAATCTAATTTTTCTGTTATTGACTTTATTGTTTCAGTCTCAAACGTATTTAGCCGGCATCCAAGAGTTTTAAATTTCATTGCTTCTTAGTTTCGAATCAAATTGTAGATGCCAGAAAATACATGCTTAGTCGGCCCAGTCAACCACATACCTGTCACTTTTTTCTCTACTTCAACGACGCCCCCATCGAGCTCTACCTTCACTCTATTGTCAAGTAGTTCTCTTCTGATGCCAGCATCAACTGCTGCACAAGATGAAGATCCAGATGCTAATGTGATACCTGACCCACGCTCCCATACCTTTAATTTGATATGAGTTCTATCTAAGATTTTTACGAATTGAACGTTTGTTTTTTCGGGAAACAACACATTATTCTCAACAGTGGGACCTTTATTTTGAACATCTATTTTACTCAAGTCATCAACAAAAAATGTGCAATGAGGGTTGCCAAAGTTTGTTCCAGTAGGGTCTCCTTCGATTGGAAGTTTTAAAGTTGAGACCTCCATAGACAATGGTATCTCATTCCAAGCAATTCTTGGCTGTCCGATATTTACCGATATCAATTCGCTGTTTTTTTTTCGGCACTCAATTAGCCCATTTGGAGTTTCAATATTAAGTGTTTCTTTTCCAGTCTCTTTAAAAAGAATGCTTGCTATACATCTTGTAGCATTTCCGCAAGTAGCAGAAACGGATCCATCTGAATTCCAAAAAAGAGCATAAGTGGAGACGTTATCTTTATTATTTTCACTTATAACAACAAGCTGATCACATCCGATACCATAATGCCGATCGCAGAGTAGTTTAATTTCATCTTCATTTAGCTGCACTTGTTTATTGCGATTATCAATAATTACAAAATCATTTCCGCAACCATGCATTTTGGTGAAATGTAGTTCCAATTATTTCCCCTTAGTTTTCAAAAACTATAAGTAACTTAATTTTGTTATAACGTCATTTAATATAATTGAAGACTTGACCAAATTGTAAGTAAATAATAAAACTCAAAGTGTGGG
>DLRV01000027.1 GCA_002500565.1 Holosporaceae bacterium UBA7879 | reverse complement strand
TTGAACAAACTCCATATCTTGCAACGGCAAGCCCGCTTGCAAAACCATCGCGTTGCCATCGCCTGTACACGTATGCGCGCCTGTACAAGAATAATAAGCACGGCCGTATCCGCCTGTTGCTAAAACAACCATATGCGCCTGAAATACATGAATCTTTCCATCTTCAAGGTTCCACGCAACCACACCTTTACAAGCGCCCTCATCATCCATCATCAAATCAAGAGCGATATATTCTATGAAGAATTCAGCTTGTCGCTTTAAACATTGCTGATAAAGTGTGTGCAAAATTGCATGCCCTGTCCGATCAGCTGCGGCACATGCTCTTTGAGCAGGCTTCTTGCCATAATCAACTGTGTGCCCACCAAAATAACGCTGATATATTTTGCCCTCACTATTTCTTGAAAAAGGCACACCCATATGCTCCAGTTCAATCACAGCCTGGGCTGCATTTTTACACATGTATTCAATGGCATCTTGATCTCCAAGCCAATCAGACCCTTTGACGGTATCATAGAAATGGAAGCGCCAATCATCCGGGCCCATATTTCCAAGCGCCGCACCGATTCCTCCTTGCGCTGAAACAGTGTGGCTACGGGTGGGAAAAACCTTTGTCACACACGCCGTTGAAAACCCCGCATCAACCATGCCAAGGGTCGCACGCAAGCCGGCCCCACCAGCGCCAACCACCACCACATCGTGGGTATGAAAAACAATATTATCTCTTAAGCCCCCTGCCATAACGCCTCTAAATCATTTTTAATGCAACCATAATTACATAGGCAAACAAACCAGCCAGCGCGCCAAGAAAAATAGAGATACAACCTTTCACTAGTTTTTTGTTTGCCGGATGATGAATGTAGTCTTCTATAATATCATGCATCTCTAAACCAAAATGATACAAGCCAATCAACACTATTGCTAAAAGTAATAAAGCGTTTTTGGGCACACATAGCCAATCCAAAATTTCAGCTGATGAAGCAGTTCGCAAGTCTGCAACCACCACAGATAAAAACCACAAACTGAACCCTAAAAAAAAGACCAGTGAAATACGATGAGCTATCCATTTCCCAGAGCCTTTGTGCCTTTTATGGTTGTTTTCTTCCTGCAATATCATATCAACTTTCCCCATAAGGCCAAAATTGTGAAAGCCGTCAGAACAAACGTCATCAATACCGCAAACTGACCTGAGGCATAAACTTCTTGCAACGAAAAACCACGTCCCGTATCCCAGACTAAGTAGCGAATACTCGTACCAACAAAAAACCAAAAAACCAACAAGAATAAGCTGACAAGAATCTTACCTGTTAGCGATGTCAAGAACGAGTGTACCATTGTAAAAAAGGTGGGCAGCAGCACCAATGTTGTAAAGTAGCCAACTAAAGCCATAAGTCCACCTAACATCAATACAGCAGAAAACCGATGTAAAATTGATAGAACCGATGTCAGTTGCGGCTTATATATTTGCAAATGCGGAGATAATGGTCTCTTTTTCATAATTAACATCAAAGGTTTGATATGAATCTACCATGCACCTACTTAAGCAAACAACTATCAATTGTAGGCGATGCTTACAATTGATAGAGGCGCGGACAGTTATTTAAATAATCCTCAAAAAGAATAGTAGATATCGTGCGATTTGAAGGAATAGCTTCTCCTTCAATATGCGTAATGTGGCTAATCGCATTCGATGCATGGGTAATAAAAAGTTCATCAGCTGTCTTAATCCACGAAACTTTTGGCGCCTCACACACCACCTCAAAGCCCAAGTGCTTTGCTCGTTCAATTAATCTTTGCCGTGTAACGCCCGGAACGATTGATCCATTATCAGGAGATGTATACAAAACGCCACTCTTTACCATAAAAACATTTGCTGAGGCGCCTTCAATAATTTGATCGTCGCGTGTGTAAATTACTTCTTGCCCCCCTTTATCAATTGCACTTTGCTTTGATAGGATGTTCGGCAGTAAAGCTGTTGCCTTATGTTGACAATAGCGCGATCTTGGATCAGGCATCAACCATACCCTAATCTCTCTGCCTTTTATGAAAGTGGGCATTTTTTTACAAAACATAAACAAAGAGCCCTTACCATACTTGGGGATAGCATGGTTTCGGGGGTAAACCCCACGTGATGCTTGAATATACACCAAACCTTGCTTCATACGCTCTTGCTGTAATAAGCGCGCAATAGGTATTTTCAAAGAAGCTTTCTTCATAAAAGGGTGAATTTTCAATTGTTGCATGCCGGCATAAAGGCGATCAAGGTGCCGGTCATAATCATACACACAGCCCTCATGTACTGTAATTGACTCATATAAGGCATCGCCAAAAACCACTGCCCGGTCATTAACAGAAATTAAGGCATCATTATGCCGGTAGTAAGCACCATTGATATAAACAAATTTCATAGTTTTAAAAAATCTTATCGAGCTCTTTTACCATGGTTTTATGAATAACAACGATTATTTTATCATCCTCTATGAATGTATGATCTTGAGCTTCTACTAGAGGTATCCAAGAATCTTTACGCACTATTCCAGCAACTTTTGTTATACCTTTTTTCTTAAAAAACGTGTCTGTTTTACCAATCAATGAACTGCCGGAATATAAATGAACAGAACACAAAAACCATTCATAACCACCAAATACACGTAATATTTTTACAGCTCTAAAGGGGATGCAGCTCAACATTTCCGAAACAATAATCTCTCGAATACGCACTAAATGCTTTATACCCAAGCTCAGTAAAATATCAAAATAAGTTGCAGAATGGATTAAAACCATAGACTCAGCACTCATTTTTCGCGCTAAAAGAGCTGATAAGATATTGCTCTCATCTTGATCCATACAACAAAGAACCTGAGTTTCTTTCCCAACGCCGGCCTCTTCTAATAGTACTGGATCCAAGGCATTTCCGTTCAAAACGACTGCTTGCTCAAGGCTTTGACTCAGGATTTTCGCCTTGTCTAAATCCTTCTCTATTACTTTCAGGTTTTTTACATTACCTGAACCTGCAAGCCTTTTAGCCAATTCTCCACCAAATCGCCCACCCCCTAATACAACAATATTAGATTGTGGATCTAGAGTTTCTGTGTTTTGTGCGTTAAAGGCCTCAACATCTTGTTCATCAGCACAAAAAAACAAAAGATCTCCAACGTTGATAACATCGTCAAGATTTACTGCATCATAAATCCCTTCTTTTTTTATGATTAATGGGGTTATTTTTACTTGCTGACTTTGCAGCCATTCTTTTAAGCTTAATCCTATAAAATCGTTTTCTGCTTGAAACTCAAAAACACAAAAATAAATTCCCAGATTAGACAATGGATAAATATTTATAAATGCATCATGTACAATGTTGTGGACAACATGTTGTGCAATAGCCTTTTCCGGAGAGATTATTTTATCAATGGCCAGTTGGCTTTTTTGTAATGTTGTTTGGCGATTGCGAGAGGCAAAAACCTGCTGCATAAGATAGCATAGACTAAACCTAACCTGATATATGGTTTTGGCAAAGTGTGCTGCCAATAGATTATTTTCATCTTTGTAAGATGACGCAATAAATAAATCTACGTTGGTAAGGTCTAATTTGTTCAAATCATTAATAGAAGCAGCATTGCCACAAAAACATTGGGCATCAATCTTACTGCTCAGATCTGCTATCCCTGCTGCGTCTTCATCAATCACAATCACATCATGACCCAATTCAGAGAAAAACGTTGCAATAGTAACCCCGGGCTGCGACAAGCCATATATAACTATTTTCATAAGCTTGCTCCAAAATGGTTAATTTAAATACTCTCTTCTTGATCCAAAGCAATACCAAGAGACTTTAACTTTCTATGTAAAGCTGTACGTTCCATACCAATAACATCAGCTGTTTTTCTAATGTTGTTGTGATTGCACTTTAATTGGAATAACAAATAGGCCCGTTCAAATTTATCACGAGCTTCTTTTATTGGCCCACTAAAATACGCCTCCAAACTTGGCTTATCTTGTTCTTGAGCTTGCTTGTTAAAATCAGCAGGCAAATGTGTTGATTTAATTTCTAAATCTGTGTCGGCCATTTTAATAAGCGCTGCCTCAAGAACATTATTCAATTGACGTACGTTTCCTGGCCAGGCGCATTTTAAAAGCTGATACCGTACTTCCGGAGATATGGTTATACTTTTCTTCTTCGCCGAAAGCTTTGATAAAAAGAACTCGGCCAAAACAGCTATATCTTCATTGTGATCCCTTAAATTAGGTAAAATAATTTTGGTGATTGCCAAGCGATGAAATAGATCTTCCCTGAGCCCACCGCGATACGCATCAGAATAAGGTTCGCCCCTAGGAATTAAAAGCGTTGAAAAAATCCGAACATCCACAGTTATCTGACTACTGCCACCAATCCTGTTAAATTTAGAAGACTGCAACATATGAACCATTGGTGCATGTAAAGACTTTGGCAAATCTCCAATATTCTCCAACAGAACTGTACCACCGTTTGCGCGCTCTAAAATACCAACATGAACCACCGGGTATTGGTTAACGTCTTTTGACTCAGATCCAAAAAACCTCTCTGAAAAATTTTTCTCAGTCAAAGAAGAACAATCAACTGTAATAAATGGTTTATGAGAGCGTGGTGAATGATAATGGATATATTCAGCCACATGAGTTTTCCCTGCACCAGATTCACCAACAATCATTACCCGCGCCTGGCCTTTTGCTATTGTATCTGTGTCTTTTCGTAAGTTTTCCATTTGTTTGGTTGTGCCAATAATCTTAATGTCGCTCACAACTTTTGAACGAAGCGATTCAATTTCTTCAGCAAGCTTCACCATCTGTTCGGCTTTGCTCAACAAACTCGATAGCTTTTCGCTTTGGAAGGGTTTTTCAATAAAATCAAATGCCCCTTTTTTCAAAGTAGAAACAGCCGTTTCAATCGTGCCATGACCACTCATCATAATTGTGACAATCTCTGGATGCTTACGTTGAATAATGTCCAAAATCGCAATTCCATCAAAACGCTTATCGTTCAGCCATATATCCAATAAAACAATCTGTGGTCGATGCCTCTCAATTAAGCGCAACGCCTCTTCGCTATCTCCAGCTGCATAGACTGTGTAGCCTTCATCTTCAAGGAATTCGCTTAATAGAACTCGAATATCTGCTTGGTCATCAACAACCAAAACCCGAATAGACATGTATACTTAACTCAAACTTTACGCGACAATGGTATCGCAATTTCCACAATCACACCACGAGTTTTACCTGGTTTTAATTGAACCGTTCCATCGTGATTTTCAAGAATGTTCTTTACAATCCCAAGTCCCAAACCTGTGCCGCCCTGGCTATAGGTCACGTAGGGATCAAACAGTTGGTCCAAATCCACGTTTTTTGGCAGACCTTTACCATTATCTTCGATCATGATCACACAATTTTCTTTGACTTGCTCTACGCGAATAATAATTTTAGGTTTTTTCTGCGTTGTTAATGATTCAATAGCGTTTTTTAAAACATTGGTAAGAGCTTGCATAAGCAAATTGCCATCAACTGAAAATGTCAATTCTTTCATAGCCGGTTCTTCAATCACAAATTCAATATGTGGGTAGGCAGCTTTCTGTAATCCCACTGCCTTGGTAACAAGCGATAACAAATCAACTTTCTCAAACTTTGGTGCAGGCATTCTTGAAAAGTCACTAAAAGCATTGATCAAGCTTTGTATCTGTTGAACGTATCGCAAAATAGTATCAACATAATCAGAAAATTGTGTTTTACCTGTTTCAATTTGATCAACAAATTTCTTACGCAAACGCTCTGTTGCAAGCTGAATAGGCGTGAGGGGATTTTTTATTTCATGGGCAATTTGCCGCGCCACATCTGCCCACGCAGCTTTCTTTTGTACCATCATAAGATCAGACACATCTTCTATGGTCACAAAATAATTTGCCAATCGATTTTCATCTTGTTCGGTTAAAATCTTTATCGACAAGGTATGTTCAACTCCTTCAATCAAGATTTTTCGCTGAATAGAAGAAGGCACAGTTTGATCTTGATCAAAAACGTCTTTGAAAAGAGGAAGAGCCTTTTCAATTTTCTGACCGATGAATTTTGAAATATTTTTCTGAAAAATCTTTTTTGACGGATCGTTTGCAAAAAGGATTTTTCCCTCATAGTTCACATTGATCACAGTTGACGAAATGTTGGTCAAAATTGATTCTACAAAATGGCGACGTTGGCTCAATTCTTTGTTGACGGCCAGAAGGTCTGCTCGCTGCGTTTCCAATTGTGTTGCCATATTATTGAAGGTTCGCCGCAACGTATTAATCTCATCCTTTTTATTATTTTCAATTACTCTTACTGACAAATCCCCTTTAGCCATTTTCAAAGAGGCTTCTGATAATTCTTCCAGTGGATAAATCAGCCGATTAGCAAACCGCAGCCCAAAAACCAATGCCGCAATAAGAACCAACAGCGACACCACAATAAATATCAAAATAAATGTCAGTTCTATTTGTCGCCGTGAATCTAATAACTTTTTATAATCATTCACATTTAACTCAGCCTTTTTCAAATAGTTCAAAACATCTGAGTCAACAAAACGCCCTACATATAAATACAAGGGTTGCTTGCTGCCAATGCGCACAATCGCCCGCAATCGGTCATCTTTACCACTATCAATTAAAATAGCCTTTGACTCTGGGGCGCTTGTATTAATCTCACGGATCACCTTTGGCGGAATTGGCTCAAAACCCATGGCAAAAGTCAGCGATGAACGCGTTATAACTTGTTGCTGCGCATTGTAAATCAGGGCTTCTTTCATACCTCGCAGGTCAGCCATCAAACTGAAATGGTTACTAAGCTCTGCTGGGGGAAATGACAAAATATCCAAGTTATTGCTAATATCTCGTGCCAAAAGCAACGCATCTCTCTGCATAAGCTGTTGGTTTTCATGCAAATATGAACGGGCAACGCTAATGGATTCTCGCAGAACATTTTGCACTTTATCATTAAACCAGGACTGCACACCGTAATGAAAAAACAATGTCGAAAAAGCAATCATGATAACGGCAGGAATAATTGCCACACCCCCAAATAATGTAACGATGCGGAAGTGAAGCTTGGATCCCTCAACCTTCTTAAAAAAACGCCTCCACAGTTGAATAATCATGGCGACCAGGATTAATGCCACCAATGTCAACACAAAACCAAACCCACTAAAGAGCATTTTTTGATTAACAAACGCCGGCACGATCCCCTTAAAAAATAAGTAATAAGCCCCAAAGGAAGCAACCAAAGCAGCTAAAAAAATCGACAGAATAAAAAACTTTTTCTTAAGAAAATTCATCGGCTCTATATATCCAAAAATCAATATCCGCTTAAACGCTTAATCAATTTTATAGAGATTCAGTTTATTACGCAAAGTATTCCGGTTCAGGCCCAAAACCTTTGCAGCTTTAGATTGATTGTGATTAGTCTTTTTCATGACCTTTTGAATCAATACTTTTTCAACCTCTTGGCAAACAACTGCATGCAAGTCATTGATTTCATAGAAGTTTGGGTGAGAATCAATGAATGAATCAAAGTACGACTGCACCATAGACTCAAGATCTGATTTACTTTTTTTAAGATGGTTATCGTCATTAGAAATATCAGATTTTTTAAAAAGAGCAGATGTCATGCAACGGCACTCTGTTCAAGATTAGTATAAAAAAACGAGTGAATAAGATCTTTTATTTCTTTGTATGATCCAGACTGATTTATGGCCACACGAAACTCAGCCGATCGATCAAGCCCTTTGCTATACCAACCCAAATGCTTTCTCGCCAACTTAACTGCGGTTTGCTCGCCGTAATGATCCATCATATCTTTTACGTGTCGCTCAACGGTTGCAACCCGCGTTTCCAATGAGGGTTCTGATTTTTTCTCCCCTGTACGCAAATAATGCATAATCTGCTGAATCAGCCAAGGCTTACCATAGGTAGCACGGCCAACCATCACCCCATCGGCGCCCGACAGCTTCAATGCTTGGTCCACATCATCACACGTCTTAATATCACCATTTACAATCACAGGCACTTTAACAGCATCCTTAACTTGGCGAATAAACGCCCAATCCGCCTTACCATTATATAACTGTGTTCGGGTTCGACCATGGACAGTGATCATCTTAATTCCTAAATCTTCCGCAGCTTTTGCTAAACTCGGCGCATTACGATTTTGGTCATTCCATCCAGTACGCATCTTTAAGGTTACGGGCACATCAACTGCATTCACTGTAGCTTCAATAATACGTTTTGCGTGATCTTCATCTTTCATCAACGCTGAACCAGCAAAGCCATTCACTACTTTTTTAACTGGACACCCCATATTGATATCAATAATATGCGCCCCGCGATCCACATTTAATTTTGCTGCCTCTGCCATCACCTTTGGATCACACCCTGCCAACTGCACTGCCATAGGAAACTGCTCTGGTTCTGATTGCGCCATCATCAATGATTGCCGTGTTTCTCGAACCATAGCTGCGCTGGCAATCATTTCAGATACCACCAACCCAACACCATTTTTCTTAACCAACCTGCGAAAAGGAAGGTCCGTCACCCCAGACATAGGAGCAAGAATAACAGGATCATCAATCTTAATAGGTCCAATGTATATCGGTTTCATCACTAAACTGCTTAAATATTAGGCAGTTTTAGCGAATTCTAACACCGTTTGCAACTTAATATATCTTAATTCGTCTCATGAAATATGCGCAAAACTTCTTGCCCAGCCAATTCACTTGGATATTGTCCGCCTCCACGCAGTTGTTCTAAACACAACTGCGCTTCCTTTACTTGATCCATACGCTGAACCTTGTTTTTAACCAGCTCAACAACTTTTGATGCTATTAGGTCTGGCCTACACTTCTCTTGCAAAAATTCTGGGATCACTTCTTTAGCGGCCAAAATATTTAATAAACAAACAAATTTTGTTTTCAGCAGTCGCTTAGCAATCATCGCTGTCAACCAATGCACTTTATAAGCAATCACCATCGGCAACTTTGCTTTTGCCAACTCCAATGCCACTGTTCCCGATGCAGCAACGGCAACACTGCAAGCGGCATAAGCATCTTGCCGCCTCTCTTGACCCAGAACACAAACAGGAACAGACCATGATTTGATCCGATCTTCAATCATATCCCGCAAATGCTCAACCACTGGTATAACCACCGCACAATTAGGAATTGTCTGTTTCACCCTCTCCAGAACCTTTTCAAATACCGGCAGCAAACGCTCAACTTCTTTGATACGGCTGCCTGGCAAAACAGCAATTAGCTCTATACCCGTATCAATTCCATATTGCTGCCGAAAATCTTGCGCCGACCCAAGCGGCTCTTCAAAAGCCAATGGATGGCCCACAAAAACCGCTTTTTGTTTTTTACCTTCTTTGAAATATGGCGGTTCAAAAGGATACAAGCACAAGATTTGATCAAACAATTGATTAAATTTTTTAGCCCGGCCAGGCCGCCATGCCCATACTGTTGGCGCCACATAATGGATTAGTTTTGCTCTGGCACTCCTGTCTCGCAGTCTTTTTGCTAACCGCTTATTAAAGCCTGGTAAGTCAATAGTCACAACCACATCAGGATCTGCTTCCACAATTTTATCAACAGCTTTGTTTAGCTTCTGTCGTATAGTTTGCACAGAACCCAAAACTTCAACCAAACCCAACAAATTTAAGCCAGCAATTGGAAAAAATAAGTCCAATCCCTCAGCTTCCATCCGCGGACCACCTAAGCCTGAAAAAATGAGTGGCCGCCTGCTTTGCTTCTTCATGGCCTGCATAAGGGAAGCACCCAGCATATCGCCCGAATCCTCCCCTGCAATGAGAACGATCTTCAAAGGTTTATTAGCTGAGAGTGATTTATTCTTTGACGTAGCCATAGACAAATATGCCCTTTTTGTTGGCTTTGGCAAGTGTCTGATCAAGATCCAAAATCAGTGAAGATCCTGCTTCAAGCGCCACACCAGCCAAGCCACAGTCAGCTAGTTGATCAATCGTATCAGGGCCAATAGCGGGTAAATCAGCCAGTTTTGTTTGCTGTGGCTTTGCAGCTTTAATCAACGCACCTGTTTTTTTATCTTCACGCTTTAAAGCCTTTGTGCGCTTAATCATTTCAGCTGTTCCCTCAATGCCTTCAACGGATAGAACCAATCCATGCTCAACAATCACTGCCTGCCCTACATCAAGCGCACCCAATGTCTTAGCTACATCAAAACCCCTGTCCATATCTCGAAAAGCATCAGCATCAGGTTGAACAGTCGTCAATACGCCCTTTGGTGTCAGGGCCTGTGGAATAAAGTCGTGCGGCGCCTGCACTTCGAAGCCTTCTTTTGCAAGGGCATCAATAACCCATGACAATGTTTGATCATCTCCTGAACGGAACAGCTTCATACGTGCCAGCCATTTAACGCCCTGCCAATCAAGCTTTAACTTATCCAAGCTCGGCCTTTTCACAGAGCCTGCTAACGTTAAAACTTTTACATCATTTTCGCGCAACATTTTTAAAATCAGGCCCACAGAGCCCATCGCCACAACTACATGAGGATAATTTTGATACCAATCCCTCTGATTTTGCCCTTCAAGAACAACTAAAAAGAAAGGCTGTTGATTTGCCTGTAATGCCTCTGCAACCAGCTTTGGCAAAAGGCCACCTCCACATAAAATCCCTACTTTGCCGCCGGCATGCATACGGTTCTCGTTGAATCTTTTTGAATGAATTGGACCATGTTGTGGATCAATACATTATCATTATATTTTTCAGCAACAAACTCAACCCGCTCATTAAAGCTACCTTCATCAGCAAACAACAACCGGTAAGCAAAACGCAGCTCATCAATTTTTTCGCGTTCAAATCCTCGTCGTTTTAAGCCTACCAAATTCAACCCACGTAATGAAGCCCGATTGCCATAAACAGATCCATAAGGAATAACATCGTTTTCAACGCCTGACATTCCACCCACAAACGCATGATCACCAATCCGCACAAACTGATGAACGCCTGAAAGCCCGCCAACAATAACGTAATCGCCTAAAATACAATGTCCGCCTAAAGAAACATGGTTGGTTAAAATCACATGATCACCGACATGACAATCATGCCCAACATGTGCACCTGTCATCAGAAAACAATTATTCCCAATGGTGGTTTTATTGCCCCATTTAGGTGTACCAACATTTACAGTCACATGCTCACGCAGAATGCACCCACTGCCAACAATTAACTCACCACCTGATTCAATAACTTCTTTGTTAAATTGTGGCGCTGAACCCAACGAAACAAAGGGAAAAACTTGGGTTTTCGCATGAAGCGTTACCCGTCCAGAGATCACCACGTGGCTCTGAATCTGCACGTCTTCATGAATTACAACGCCTGCGCTAATATGGCTATAAGGACCAATTGACACACCTTCAGCAATCTCAGCGCCGGGCTCAATAATTGCAGTGGGATGTATCATTGAAGTCATTTTAAGATTTTTTCTCAGCGATCATGGCTTTGTATTCTGCTTCCGCACACAGCTCATCATCAACGTAGGCTTGGCCTTTAAATTTCCAGACCATTCCTCGGCGTTGTATGCTTTTTACCCGCAACTCAACGCGATGCCCTGGCAAAACCGGTCGAACAAATCGCGCATTGGCTATAGACATAAAATAAACGACAGCATCTTCTGGTTTTAGTTTACTGTCTTCAAAGGCAAGGCCATACATTACCAAAATACCGGAAGTTTGCGCCAATGCTTCAATAATCAAAACACCTGGCATAATGGGTTGTTCTGGAAAGTGTCCTTGAAAAAATGACTCATTGATTGTCACATTTTTAATACCCACAGCCTCTTCATGTAGTTCTGTTATATGAACCTGATCAACCAACAGCATGGGGTATCTGTGGGGAATTAACTTAACAATTTCATTATAATTCAAAATTTTTGGATCAGACATTATTTCCTCGTTTTGTTGATAGGCGCGCTAAAAAGGCCGACTGGCGACGCCATTGTAAAATTGGCATGACAGGAGTTCCTCCCATAACTTGATTCGCTTCAATAGATCGGTGAACACCACTTTGGGCAGCAATTTTCACACCATCTCCAATAGTAATGTTATCAGCAACCCCAACTTGGCCACCCATCATAACATAGTTACCAACGTCAACACTGCCAGAAATACCAACTTGGGAGACGATCACACACCCCTTCCCAATCTTAACACCATGGCCAATTTGTACCAAATTATCGATGCGCGACCCTTCACCAATGATCGTTTTTGTCAAAGCACCTCGATCAACACATGTATTAGCACCAATTGATACATTATTTTCAATAATCACACTTCCCAATTGTGGCATGTCAACAGGCGCACCCTGATCCATAACAAACCCGAATCCAGCTTGGCCAATTGCCGATCCATTCCAGATCACCACATCATCACCAATTTGGCTGGCTTGAATACTCACATGATCATGAATACGACAGTTTGATCCAAGCTTAACACCTGGACCAATCGAAACATGGTTGCCAATACAGGTGTTTGAACCAATCTCAGCATTATTAGCAATCACCGAACCCAAACCAATTTTTACACTTGGATCTAGTGTATTCTGATCAATCAACAAACTCCCATCAAACGGTGCATCCCAACCAGCAAACATCAAATCAGCCAATTGGGCAAAATGCTGATATGGTCTTTCGGTCCAGATCAATGCACCTTCATAATCCGCAAGCGCTTCAGCCTGGTCGCGGCGCACGAAGCATGCTGATGCCTGCGTCTTTGCAACTCTATTTTTTAAACGCTGGGCGTCATAAAAAGTAATGGCACCTTTTTTTGCTTCTTCAAATCTCACAACGTCCAAAATTTCAAGCGCCGCATCACCCCCTGTCTTTTCCAAGCCAAAGCGATCAGCAATTGATGCAATTGAAAGTTTGTTTTTAAGGGGAAAGTAACACTGCTCAACCATTGCAACCGATATCCATCAAGATTTTTCAGACCCCTTTAAAGCACCAAAGATTTCTTCGTTTTTCTTTGACAAGTTCGATTCAACTTGTTTAGTACAATCAAGTGAATCTGATGCCTCTAGAACACCACCTCGTGGTAGGATCAGTTGATATCCCTCTTTTGTGCCAAACTCTTTCAAAGTTTGACGCAAAGCATCAGCAAATTTTTCTTCAACTCTCAACACCAACTCTTGAAGCATTTTTCGTTTTTCTTCTTCTTTTTTAAGCGCTTCCTGCACTTTTTCTTCAAAACTCTTCAAACGTTGTTGAAACCCTACAGGCTCTGTCATTTTTGGATTCTTTTGTAAGTTTTCTTTAATTACATCTAGTTCAGATTTTTCCTTTTTTAACTCTGTTTCAAGGCCAGAAAATTCTGCTTTGAACTCTTCTGCAATTTTAGCCAATTCCGCTTCTATTTTTTTACGATATGGTTCTTGCAGCGCATCAAGGTCTACCACACACAGGCGAAAAGACCCAGAATTTCCTGAAACAGTACTGGCCATCGCACTTTGCGATAAGCCAGCCACACCAATCAACAATAACAACAAAAATTTCAACATATTTAACTCCTTATTAAAAACGACTTGAGCCCATACTAAAGATGATAGCACGTTTTTCATCTCCTTTAGCAGATGTAATGGCATGCCCATAATCAATCGTAATCACGCCCATTGGTGAGGCCCAGCTCACACCAAGACCAGCTGCCGAACGAATCTTCTTACTATTGTAAACGCCGATCTGCCCGGTATGTATTCGGTTGTACTCAGCAACACGCTTTTTAATCTTACTATCCCACAATGTACCTGCATCAATAAATGTATGGCCACTAACTGCCATATCTTCAGGTAACCCAAGTGGGAAGTTAACTTGCGCCGACATCATAATGCTTCGGTCCCCCCCTAAGGATGATTCATTATACTGCGTGCGGTTTCCAGGTGCAGCAAACCCATGTGGACCAACCCCACTGTAGTCAAAACCACGCAAAGTGTTACCACCCATCATAAATTTGTCACTTACCCGAATACGGCGACCACCAACTTCACTCATCATTCCAGCTTGCGCATGCAACTCAAGAATCACTTTTTCCGTTAGTTTTTGGTAATAAGCACCAGAAAGCGTATTTTTTAAGTACTTAACTTTCCCACCAACACCAGCAAATTCATTACCAAGGCTTAATAAATATCCATCCGTTGGCTTTAGACGGTTATCCCTATAATCCAATGACAGGTCATGCCCAACCGCTGAGGTCATAAATTTACCCTTATCCATGGCAATTAATGGGTAAACGCCTGTACCGGGAGTGCCAATCTCATCTCTAGAGATTTGATAACTCCACCGTTGAATTAAGTGCTCAGTTAAAAAGTAGCTGATCCAGTTCCGAATCCCGATGCTTTTTTCACTGTAAGATGAATCCGAATCGCGGTTAACCTTCATACCAAAGATCCCAACCCCGTAAGCTAAATCACGGCCAAACAAGTTTGGGTTAATAAAGTCGGCAGAAATTGATTTTCTTTTCTTTGCAATCTCTAGAGCACTAGATAATTCATAGCCACGGCCAAATAAGTTTCGCTCAGCCAAGCGAATCATTCCAAGCGGCCCGTCCAAGGTTGCAAATCCAATACTAAAGTTAATATCACCCGTTGATTGCTCTTTAACTGTAATCGTTGCATCTCTTAGGGCTGACTCACCAAATTTAACTTTCTCTGTGTCAATTTTCACTTCTTTAAAGAAACCAAGGTAGTTTAATCGTCTTTCCGAGTTACGAAGTTTACTTTGATTAAGAGGATCCCCCTCAGCGAAACTCAGCTCACGACGAATCACTGCATCAACCGTTCTTTCGTTACCCTTAACGTGAATCTGATTAATGAAAATCCGTGGCGCTGGTTTAATAATTAACGTGATGTTCATTTTGTGATTTTTCTCATCCACATCACTAGTTGGGGAGATATCAACAAATGAAAACCCTTGCTTGGTAACAGCATCAGTCAAGTCGTCGATCATCGTTTCAACATCTTGCGCCGAATACCAATCACCGTCTTTGGGCTTAATGACCTTCTCTAATGACTCTAGATCTAATCCTTTTATCTGATTTTCCAGTTGAATTGTGCCAAACTTGTAACGCTGCCCCTCATGCAAGTTAAAGGTAATGATAAATCCACGGTAATCTCTCATTAGCTGCGCTGTAACTGACTGCACTCGAAAGTCAACATACCCTCTGTTCAAATAGTATTTTTTTAATTGCTCACGATCAATTTCCAGCTTGTCTTGATCAAAAAAGTCATCCGATGAAAAGAACTTCCACCATGCACTTTCTTTTGTTGAAATTGCCGCAGACAAGTCCCAGTCACTAATATCTTTATTGCCAACAAAGTTTATGGCATGAATCTTAGCCGGATCGCCCTCTTCAATCTCAAACACCACATCAACCCGGTTATAGTCGCGTTTGATAATTTTAGGGAAAACCCGTGCACTGAAAAAACCTTTTGAACGATATATCGCCAACAAGCGTTGCACTTCGTATTTAATTTTTTCTTCGGTGTAAGTCGCACGTGGTTCAATTTTCATTTTAGTTTTAAGCAGCTTTTCTTTAACACCAGAATTTCCCTCAAAAGCAATATCATTTATTGTTGGGTATTCAGCTACACGAATCATTAAAACGCCCTTATCAAGGTCGACAACCAAATCACGAAACAGGCCTGTTTTATAAAGTTTTTTTAGAGAGCCATTCAAAGTTTCATCGTTCACAAACTGCCCAACCCGCAGATCAGCAACACTAATAATATGGCTCGGATCAACCCTTACATTTCCTTTAACCTCAATACGTTCAATGGTGCCATCAGCCAACACTATGGCTGGCATAATAAAAACAGCATAAATAAAAAAACGTTTTAGGGTACGAATCACAGAATCCTCTTTCAAAAATTAAATTAACTAAAAACTTTCAAGATTTTATCGATAAAACCAAATCTCTTTACATCATTCCAATGGGCAAAAACCATCAGCGCCAACAGTAAATAAAGCCCTATTTTGAATGAAATTTCTTGAATTTTCTCTGGAACTGGTTTGCCGCGAATCCATTCAATCATACAAAACAGAACATGCCCGCCATCAAGCATGGGTACGGGTAGCAAATTCAAAACACCCAAACTAACAGATAAAACAGCAATGAATTCGAATAAGGCAAAAACACCCTGATCAGAGAAGTCTTTTGCCCCTTTAGCTATAGAGAACATACCACCTAGGCTGGATGCATCTTCACTACCTGTCACCATATTATACAAACCAGTAAAAATACGGCCTATCAGCTCAACAGTAAATTTAGCAGCTTCAATAATAGCTGCGCCAACACCATACACTTTTTGCATTGGCATAATGCCAATCCCAGGAACAGTTGTACCTGCATCAGTGGATGGCCGCGGTTGTGCAATCAAATCATATTCAACTTCGTTACGTTTAACCTTAATAATCAATTTATGATCAATATTATTATGAACAGCTTTAATCACATCACGGAAGTTTTTGATCGCGATTGGTTGAATTTTTTTGTCTTCTTCTAATGGCAAGATACTAATAATACGATCTCCCGCTTTCATCCCAGTCATATCAGCTGCGCCGCCTTCAATAACCTGCCCAACCACGGGATCAAGCTCTTTTTTTCCAACTGTCGCAAAAACCATCGCAAAAAAGAGCATGGCTGTTATGAAGTTGGCCACCGGCCCTGCAACAGAAACTAAAATACGTTGCCAAGGCTTCTTCAAATGAATCATCTTTTGTTGTTCAGCCTTGCTTGCTTTTTTCATTGATTTTTGATCCGGTCGGCTCGCCGCATCAGAATCGCCAAGCATCTTAACAAACCCACCTAGAGGAATAGCACACACCTTCCAGCGCGTACCATGCTTATCGTTCACGCCAAACAACTCTGGTCCAAACCCAACAGAAAAATCTGTTACGCCAACGCCGTTCCAGCGCGCCACCCAGTAGTGCCCAAGTTCATGCAAAACCACAACAACAGATAAAACAATTAAAAAGGGAAGAATATAACCAATCGCCGCAAATATTGTGTGAAGAATGTCCATTAAAGTCTCCTAAAGCTTCTGGTGACTTTAATCTAAATTCTCAACATTCTCAAGAAAAACCGAAGGGAATTCTTGATTTGGCAACTGCTCAGAAAACACATCCGGATAAAGCCAAACCATAACCGCCAACAATAAGACCGTTGCAAAAAAACCATCCAATCGATCTAATACACCTCCATGGCCCGGAATGATATCTCCACTATCTTTAAATCCATGATATCTTTTGATAGCCGATTCAAATAAATCACCCAAAGAAGAAACAATCGCCAACAATCCATTGGTTAACAAAAATAAAGACAAAGGCATCTCAACATTCAACTTTTGGTGCAGAATCCACCCAACAACCAGAACAAGCAAAATGCCACCAGCCAATCCCGCCCAGGTTTTTTTTGGGCTAATCCGTTTGGCAAGTTTTGGTCCTGCGAATAATTTACCAAAAATCAATCCACCTGTATCATTGGCAGTAGCGATTAACGCCGCCCAAACCAATACATGCATGTATTTTGGAAATAGCTCTATCAAGGCAAAACAAGCAAAAATAGGCAATCCAACATATAAGAAGCCAGCCCCCATCCAAAAAAAACCACGCCGCCAAGTCAGCCAGCTCATAAACATTGATCCTGAACAAACCAAAAACAACCACCCAAAACCAGCGTATACATAGCCAAAATAGATTTGCAAAAACCCCATTAACAGCATGACCATCATAAATCGGCGCGCTCTTTTTTTCTGAGTGATCCGTGTCATAGAGCACCACTCACCACATGCAATAACCGTAATGACCGCTAATAAAATTTGGGTCCCGATCGCCCCTGTTAAAAAAGCTGTCGCGATGATCAAAATCAGTACCAAGCTTGAAGAGAAGCGCTTAAAAAAACGCATCATTTGCTCTTTAGAGCTGTTCTGATATTTTCCCATAACGTCTTTCTCTATTTTGAAAATCAGCGAGAACCCTATGAAAATCCTCAAGCCCAAACGCTGGCCAAGGTTTTTGCACAAAGGAAATCTCACTGTAAACACTTTGCCAAGGCAAAAAATTACTCAATCGTTGTTCTCCACTGGTCCGAATGATCAAATCCACGTCAGGTAAGTCATGCGTATAAAGATTCGCTTGTATATCAGCCTCATTTATATCACTTGGGGAGCCGCCATCCTTGTGCATTTTTTCTAATAATTTTTGGACCGCATGGGTTATTTCTTGTCGGCCGCCATAGCCAATTGCCAAGGTTAAATGAAAACGATCAAAGTCACGTGTCTGCTCTTCTGCCTTCTTCATTATAGTAAGGGTCTTATCAGGCACTTTTGAAAAATCGCCAATGAAGCGGATCCGAATTTTTCGTTCAGTGAACTTATCAAATTCTCGCTGCAAACTCTCGCGCAATAAAGTCATGAGACCAAATACTTCATCTTTAGGCCTCAACCAATTTTCACTTGAAAATGCATAGGCCGTTAAGTATTGAATCCCTAGCCGCTGGGCTTCTTCCCCAATCAACTGTAGTGTTTTACGGCCACGTTTGTGACCTTGCAAACGGGTCAAACCAGAACCTTTAGCCCATCGCCCGTTGCCGTCCATAATTAATCCAATATGGCGAGGCAGTTTGGTAAAAGAAGGAGTCGATACTTTTTTCATAACCTTAAACGGTCATGATATCTTTTTCTTTAGCACTCAGTAAATCATCGATTTTTTTAATGTGCTCATCGGTGTGTTTTTGCACACCTTGAGTAAAGGAATGCGCTTCATCTTTGGAGATTTCGCTATCTTTTTCCAGCTTCTTAATCTCATCAATTTCATCACGACGCACATTACGAATGGCAATCCGAGCTGTTTCTGCGTACTTAGCCGCAATCTTGGTCAATTCACGCCGGCGTTCTTCGTTCAACTCTGGAAGATGAATGCGCATACTATCCCCATCAACCGTTGGCGTCAAACCCAAGTCAGAATCTAGAATTGCTTTTTCAACTTGTTTGACCATTGACTTATCCCACACCTGAACTGATAGCGTTCTTGATTCCGGCACTGCAATAGTTGCAACCTGATTTATGGGCGAAAGAGTCCCATAAAAATCAACACGGATTTGATCAAGCAATCCAGCTGAAGCCCGGCCGGTTCTCAAGGATCCAAGCTCTTTACGAAAGGTTTCAATGGTTTTGTCCATGCGCGCCGTAAGGTCGCTGTAATCATATGACATATTTTGTCTCCTATTTCATTCTTGTATATAGCACAGTTGGATCATTCTGAATAATTTTAAGAATATTCTCAACAGGTAAAAGTGAATAAACAATTAACTCTAAATTGTTTTCTTTTGCCAGAACATAAGCTGCCTGGTCCATCGCCCCTAGCTTTGTTACGTCAACATCAGAATAACTCAAGTTAGCATAGTGTTTAGCACCAGCGTTTTGCGCCGGGTTAACGTCATAAACCCCTGGAAATTTAGTCGCTTTAAACATGCAATCACAATTCATTTCCAAGGCTCTTACCACGCCACAAGTATCAGTTGTCAGGTATGGCATGCTCAACCCCCCAACAAAAATAATAACTTTACCCGCAGCAATATCTGCCTGATGCTTCGATGCATTGAACACCTCTGTCAAACCAGCATACGGTTGATTTGACACTAATGTTGACGCAACATCAACGGTTTTCAATGCATCTTGCAAAGCAACACCATTCATAACAGTTGCCATCATCCCAATGTTGTCTGCCCCAACTCGAGTAATCAGCTCAGCGCAATGTTCAGCGCCTCGGAAAAAGTTACCGCCACCCACAACAAGACAAAGCTCAATGCCAGTTTGTTTAACCTTCTTAATCGTATTTGCTAAATCACCGAGAATCTTTGAATCATAACCATGGCTTTGACCACCACGCAGAACTTCCCCTGAAATTTTCAGAAGGATGCGTTTATACGGCAAACCCTGGTCAGACATCATCCCCCCCCTGTTCAAGGCGTGATTTTAAGAAACAATACTTGAAACTTCAGCAGCAAAGTCACCGGTTTCAACTTCAATGCCTTCACCTAATTCAAAACGTTCAAAGCCAACCAACTTAATGCTGGAACCTAAATCCTTTTCAGCCTGAGCAATAACATCACGCACAATTGATTTACCATCAATCATATAAGTTTGGTCGAGAAGAACAATCTCTTGTAAATATTTATTGATACGGCCATCAACCATTTTATCAACAAACTCTTCTTTTTTACCTGACTCAAGCGCATTCTGACGGTACACTTCACGCTCTTTATCAATCAAATCTTGGCTCACATCTTCGCGAACCAAAGCCACTGGACGCGCTGCGGCAATGTGCATAGCAATCATCTCACCAAGCTCACGCAATTTATCTTGATCAGCTTCTGACTCCAACGCCACCAATACACCAATCCGTCCCATCTCCGGCGACACAGCACCATGAACATAAGAAGAAACCACGCCTTTGTTCACAGCCATTTCTGCCACGCGGCGTAAAACCATGTTCTCACCAATCACACTAATTAAGTTGGTCAACTCTTCCGCAACAGAACGCTGATCACTATAAGCGACTGATTTTAAAGCTTCAATGTCAGCAACGCCTGCCGGGATCAAAGATAAAACTTTTTTTACATACGCTTGGAAACTGTCATTTTTGGCAACAAAGTCTGTTTCAGCATTAATCTCAACCATTACCCCTGATTGGCCAGAACTTTTACAGGCAACCAAGCCCTCAGCTGCCGCTCTACTTGATTTCTTAGCAGCTTTTGACAAACCCTTAACCCGAAGCCATTCAATGGCTTTTTCCATATCGCCATCAGATTCCAAAAGCGCTTTTTTACAATCCATCATACCGGCGCCTGTTCTTTCACGCAGATCCTTAATTTGTGCTGCACTTGACATGATCTTCTCTCCTTAATTTGGTTCTATTATGATTTTGCTTCTTCGGCTACTTCCGTTGCCTCAACAATAACTTCTGATTCAGTTGGCGCAGGCTCTGCTAATTCTGCCGCTTCCCCAACGACCATCTCTTCAACCAACTCAGCGCTTTCACCAATGTCTTTTCCTTTCGAAGCAGAGCGGTTTTGACGTCCCGCCGTAGCTGCTGCAGAGAACAGATCACAGTACATTTCAATTGAACGAATCGCATCATCATTTCCAGGCACAGGGAATGTAATGCCTGCAGGGTTAGAATTTGTGTCCAAAATACCAACCACAGGAATATTCAATTTGTTGCACTCCGCAACCGCAATATGATCACGGTTCACATCCAATACAACAGCCATGTCTGGCACGCCGTTCATATCCAAAATTCCACCTAAGACGCTTTTAAGCTTTTCAACTTCACGCTCAAGTTTTAACTTTTCTTTTTTAACCAAGTTGCTGTTTTCATCAGCCAGCTGTTCTTCAAACTGTTTTAAGCGGCTAATTGAATTTGAAACTGTTTTCCAGTTGGTCATCATACCACCCAACCAACGGTGGTTCACATAATACTGACCAGCTTTTTCAGCCGCTTCCTTCACAAGTTTTGATCCTTGGCGTTTGGTTGAAACGAATAAAATCTTTCCACCAGTTGCTGCCACATCGTGCACAGCTTGCAAGGCTACGCGCAGCAAAGGCGCTGTTTTTTGCAAATCAATAATGTGAATTTTGTTTTTTTCACCAAAAATGTAGGTGTGCATTTTTGGGTTCCAGCGGCGCGTTGTGTGGCCAAAGTGGATACCTGCTTCAAGCAGTTGTTTAATCGTAAATTGAGGGATTGCCATTTTCTTTTCCTTTCCGGTTATCCATCCGCCTTGCTTACCATTGCTGGCTAACCATTTCTGGACCGGTGGGCTAAAAGCCCAAACAAGACGTGTTTAGTTTGATAATACTTCTATCAGATCCCTATCATATTGCAAGGGAATAGTTTTAGTTTACAATCAAAACTTATACCCGTAATAACCCAACTTTTCCCGAACAAAACAAGAAGATTATTCTTCTTTTTCATGCAATATGTTACTGTTCCTAAAAATTCTAAATCATATGCAACCAGTCAACATTCACCTCGCCAACATTCTTCAAAAAATTCTCTCAACTCATTTTGAGGTTGATCACAGCTTTGCGCAAATACAAAAATCCGACCGGCCTGATTTAGCCGATTATCAAACCAACTGCGCTCTTGTTCTCGCTAAGCAACTCAAAACCAACCCGCGCGCATTGGCAGAACAACTCATAGCCCACTGGCCCAAAGATGATCCAACCCATATCACTATTGCTGGACCTGGTTTCATTAATTTCAAACTAACCGATCAGCAGCTCGTCAGCACCCTTAATCAACAAGTTTCTTCTACTTTCACAAATCAAGAAGTTGCCAATCAAACCATCGTTTTTGATTATGGCGGTCCCAATGTTGCTAAACCCATGCATGTGGGTCATTTGCGTTCCAGCATCATCGGTGAGTGCCTCAAGCGTTTATATCAGTTTGCCGGTGCTAAAGTTATTGCTGACATTCACCTTGGCGATTGGGGTACGCAAATGGGCATGCTGATCGTAGGCCTACACCAGCAGCATCCTGATTGGCCTTACTTTAATCAAAATCACATAGGTCCTTACCCACAACAAAGCCCCATTACACTGGCTGACTTGGAAACCCTATATCCAAAAATTTCGGCAGCCTGCAAAGAGGATTCAGATTTGGCTGAAAAATGTCGCATCGCCACTCAAGAATTACAACAGGGTCGCCCGGGCTATTTAGCCTTGTGGCAACATTTTATAGATGTTTCGATCAGCGCTATGAAAAAAGAATTCAATCGCCTGGGCGTGTCATTTGATTGCTGGTTTGGCGAAAGTCGCTATCAAGAAAAACTTCAGCCTTTAGTAGATCTTTTCCGTGGCAAAAAAGTTGCCGAGATTTGTGATGGCGCCACCATCGTTGAAGTTGAAGAGCCATCCGACAACAAACCCATGCCGCCAGTTATTCTACAAAAAAAAGATGGAGGCTTTCTCTATGCGACAACGGATCTGGCCACTATTGATGAACGAATTCAAGATTTCAAAGCCGATCAAATTATTTATGTGGTTGATAACCGACAAGCTTTACACTTTGAACAAATCTTCCGGGCGGCTGAAAAAATAGGGTGGCATGTTCCTTGGACGTTTGTTGGCTTTGGCACCATGAACGGCCCCGATGGCAAGCCCTTTAAAACCAGAGCTGGTGGTGTGATGAAACTCAAAGACCTCATTGATACACTTACCGCTACAGCCAAAGAGCGTCTCTTAAACGCCGAGCGTGATCATAATTTTAGTGACCAAGAACGACAACAAACCGCCGAACAAATTGGCCTTGCCGCCCTAAAATTTGCTGATCTACAGCATGACCCAAAACAAAACTATCAATTCGATATTGATAAGTTCATGCGCTTTGAGGGCAAAACCGGACCATACCTCCAATATGCAGCTGTGCGGATCAAAAGCCTTTTGGCCAAGGCGGATCTTAATACAGAAAAAACCAGTTTACAGCTTCCCTCTTCTGTACCAAACGCTGCGCGTGATCTTCTTCTCCACCTCATCCGATTACCAGAGGTTCTCAATGAAACACTCAAACACAACTCGCCAAATATTCTCTGTGAGGCCGCCTTTCAACTAGCTCAAGCATTCAGTCGTTTTTACAATGAAGCTCCCGTCTTGACAGAAACCGACTCAGCATTAAAAGAGTTCAAGCTAAGGCTTTGTCAGCAAACCTATAAAACGCTTAAGGTTTATCTAGATATTATTGGCATCGATATTCCAGCTCGCATGTAAGAGCCAATCCCCCAAGTTGGATAAATAATCAAGAGACAAAAAAGTGCGGCACCAAAGTACCACACTTAGCAAATATAATAGGAATTTGATTTCCGGTAGAGTTAGCTCTTCTTCGTTTTTGAAACGGCTGGTTTTTTTGCTGCAGGCTTCTTAGCTGGCGCTTTTTTAACAGCTGGTTTCTTGGCCGGTGCTTTTGCAGCAGATTTATCCGTCGTAGCAGCTGGTTTTTCAGGGGCGCTTGCGGCTTTTGTTGATGAAGCTGTATCCGCCTTTTTTTCCTTAAACAAACCCTTATCTTCCGCACGTTTAACCAATTGCTCAACCTTACGTTCTTCCCAATCTTTTTTCATGAACAGGAATTTATCACGCAACTTGTCGCATTCGGTGTAAATACTGTGATCAATAATGTGTAATTTAGAAGCCTTAACAACCAGCGTTGCTCCCCAAATTAAAATGATCCAAATTGGCCAGAAGTGCCCACCATCAAATAAAGCCCACAAAAAAATAATTGCGGCGTTGGCCAGAATGTAACTGTACAGCTCGCCATAAAAGTTCTTGAGCAAACGTGCGTATCTTTGTGCTTCTTCTTTTGAATTCATAGTTTTCATGATAACACCCTCCAAATAACTTTTTAAGAATGGCACAAAATCAAACTGAGAGCAACTGTCGATGATAATAAAACCATTGGCGCTAAAAACTAAAAAAGAGATTGCACAAGCGGCGCGCGCCAACCTTTACTCAATCGACTTGTTGGAAAATCTCGCAGGGCCTCAATTATGTCTCGTTTTCGCGCTAATAAAGATGGGGTGATTTGATTTTGTTCAGCAGTAACCGCCAACTTTTGTTGCAGTTCCTGAACATGATTCTTGTTAATATTGCCTTCTTCTTTCTCTGGAGCTGATATCTCACGCTTAAAAACCTCATCAATAATGCCCTCGTTCCAATCCAAAAAGTCGGCTTTTTTAACTTCATGAAACTTTTCAGTTAGCCCTTTCATCACTTCACTCATTTTTTGTTTTGCTAAATCACTTTGACATATTTCCATGCACACATCATCTTCCAATATATAACGAACCGCCCGATTTAACTTTGCTGCAACCAAGTCGCGTATCACTAAAATCCGCTTCAGAACAACTGCTTGGGCAGATGTTAAAGACCGCGTTTGTTTTTTAAACTTTTTAAACAAGCTCTCTGGCGTTTCTTGATAAAAAGTTGGTTTTTCCATCTCAGCCATATCTTCTAAAAACCAGGCATATTTATGGTCTGCCATTTCCTGCAATTTCTCAAAACATCTATATGTTACTTGCACATCTTCATGCGCATATACCAAAGCCTTGGCGGGTAAAGGTCTTTTTAACCAGTTCAGGCGTTGATAACTTTTATCTAAGCTCATCTCAAAAAAATGCTGACTTAACGCGTCCAAACTTATATTGGCTTCAAATCCGCAAAACTCCGCCAAAATTTGTGTATCAATCAAGGGCGCGGGTACAATCCTAAGTTGATGTACAAAAATATCTATGTCTTGCCGACTCGCATGCATAATTTTTGCAATAGATCGGTTCAACAAAAACGATCGCAAGCACTCAATCCCAGAATCCATCGGATCAAAAACATAACTATCATCTCTGGTTGCCAGCTGAATCAGCCCCACTTTAGGATAATAAGTGGACTGACGAATAAACTCAGTATCAACCGCCGCATGCTGAGCTTTTATAATATTATCAGATAACCCAGAAGAAGCATCAAGTGTATGCGTTTTATAATCAAATGCCACGCTTTAGCCTTGTCGGCCTACTTGTCGCAGCCATGCAAAGCCGATAAATCCAATTATCAATCCCATGGGGATCACCAACAGCCCTGTTTTGAATTGCGCTAAGGTATACATCGCAGCTCCTGTTTCAAGGTTTTGTCCCAGAGCCGCACCGATTACGCCATGGTACAAATAACCAAACATCATAATCACCATGTTAACAAAAGCGGTTGTAAACCCAACCAGTTTTTCAGGCACATAAAATGTTGCTTTGGTGATAGCCGGGATTTGGTAAGCTGAGCAGACGCCAAGCACAATCAACAAAACAGGTAACCAAACTTGTGGCAGCGGCACAAATAGCAACAGCATAAATATACCCGCCATAATCATTGCGGCTGCCATAATAATCAAAAAATATTTTTTAGTAGCATCGCTCAAAGCCCCAATCATTGGCGCGCCAATGCCCATACCGATAAAAATCAAGCTGGGGTAAAAAGCCATTGCTTCTTTACTTTGGTTGTAAAGCCGCATCAAAAACTCTGTTCCCCAGATATCCGCAAAACCTTCTAGGGGCGCTACCATAAACCCAGCAAATAGACTAATCAAAATCACAGATTTATTGCCAAATAAATCCTTTACTTGCGCTCGTAAAGAAATTTCATTGCCACTACCACCTTGATCTTCTGGCAAGATAAAATACATCGCAACGGCTAAAATTAAACCAACCCCCATCAAAATCAATACACATATTTGCCAATCATATCTCTGCATTAAATGATAAAAGGGTTTGCTCCCATATAGGGCTCCAATCAATCCTATTGCCACCGTTATGCCTAAAATTCGACTAAACAAATCGGTTGGAAAAGTCATGCGAATAATCTTAAACGCGCCCAGGATAGCTCCAGAAGATCCAATACCAATCAACAAACGTCCCACAATTGGCGGCAAAGCACCACCAGCAAAAATCAGCGGCAGCAGTCCAATCACACACAAGCAACAACAAAGAGGAATTACTTTTTTTGGCCCAAAGCGATCAAGCCAAAAACCTAAAGGCAAGTGGGCCAGGCCATACCCAATATAATAAATGCCAGAAAATTGCCCAAATAAACCAGCGTTCATTTCATACGCATGCATGATTTCAGGCATCGCCACACTGGGAAAGACCCGTAAAACGTATTGGTAAGCATAGAACAGCGCCACGCTGCTCCAAGCAAGCCATGGTTTGAAATCAAATTTTTTAAATGACATTTTCATGTCGGCAACAATAGGACATGCTTATTTTAAACGCAAGTCTGTTCCATCTTACTGTTATTCTTCACAAACGTCAGCTTGCAGGGAAATTCAATTTCAACTTAAGAATCACATAGCGCAGCGCTAAACAAAGAAATGCAACAAAAATTTGAGGCTAATCCCACCGAAGAAAACTGGCAACTGTTCTTAAAACACGCCCAGTGGAATTAACCATACCCTAACGCAAAACTATCGTTACAAGACCTTACAGAGCGCTCGTAGGAAGAAAGTGCAACTGGTGACCATTGGGAGGTGATGGAAAAAGTTCACGCACCCTTGCCATTTAATCAATCTAGCGGAGCTATTTCTATTTGCCATGAACTTCTCCTTAAAAACTGAAAAAACACATCCCTAAACCCCTGGAGTGCACCTGGCTCCATTATTAAAATCAATCCCTGTAAATTTGTGCATTCTGATAGGTAGGATTGCCCAATATCTTGAGACGCCGGAAGGATTAAAGTTAATTCTCTAAGACGTTCACAAAACGCTAAGAAATAATTGCCAACACTCTGCACCACCGACAAGTTTAAGCTCAACCTCCAAAGTATACAAGCGTTTAAGAAACTATCCCCAATTCTCTGCACCGCTGGCAAATTTAAAATTAAACCTTCAATGCTATTATAACTCATGAAATCAGAACCAATATTCTCCACTGCCGGCAGATTTAAATTCACTCTCTTAAGATGCGGGCAGGAATGCAAGAAAAAACCTCTAACCTCCTTCACGGCGAGCAGGTTAATGTCCACTGATAGCAAAGATGATCGGTTTAAAAACCTGTTTTGAATTTCTGTTATGCGTTCATTGGTGTTGGTTAGTACCAAGTTACGCAGACGATTGGGAAGATCTTCATATTCAATATTAAACGCAGGGCCGGCAGCATCAATATCTATAACAACTGTTGGGTGTGGACCCTCAGCATTTTCTGGCAATAAGCGATTGATATCATCTTTTAATCCAGCCAGCTGGCTGTGTTGAATAACCCAGTAATGGCCTGTATCAATTGCTTCCGTTTCGGCGGTGATTGCTTGGTAGTTTATATCAAGAAACCTCTGTAGTCCATTGCGCCCACACGGCTTCCAAACCCGATCACGGAAAGCTTGCATCCACTCGTTTTTCTTGCCTTCATCGGCATAGTAAACATCATAGCCCAAAAACTGATGCTGCAATGCGGCTTTTTGCACAGACGTTAAACCTTGTGCATCCTCACCCAACGCTTGCAGAATAAGCCTGTACATGTTCTCATGCTGCATGCCCTCAATTTTACTTGCAACGCTCACCGCCATCTCACTGTTGTTTTTTATGGCAAAAAGCTCATAGCTTCCCAGAGCAGCCTTTAAAATACCCTCTCTCTGTTGTGGCGGATAGTAAGATAAAGCTTGTTTTAAATTATCTGAAATTCTCTCCAAGTGAAAAACAGGCAATCCCATATAAGGCAATGCCTTACCCGTTGGATCTTTAGGCCCACCACTTTCTTGATACAAAGCTTCCTTCAGGTGATGAATACGTGCATCACCAACCATTCTTGTCATTTGTCTTGAAGCTCCAGCCAACCGCGCTGCCGACGTAGGATCCAGAAAGGTCACGATACGATCAATAACCTCTTGTGGCAGATCCGCTAACGTTGGGGAATCTGATGCATGCGCCGATGCCGCTGCCGCAGCGGCAGGCTCAGTCTCTTCAGCTTCATCGTTTGGGCCCACGGCCTGCACCGAGGCACTCATCATGCCAAGCACCAATGCTATGCCAAGCCATAGCTGTAAAATCTTTTTCATAATCACGATCCTTATCTTGAGGATTAACTCTATTTTAACACTTCTTATAAACCATTTGGTCTGTTGTTCAAATAAGATTGACAAATTATTTTTCAAGCCCCGGTTATTAAAAAGTTAGAATGAGAGTACAAAGCGCAGCCTTTTTCTCGTTCTCCTGATTGCAAGGGGCGAAACAACGGCAAGAATATCTTTATATCCCCATCATTCCAGCCCGCGATTTACTTGACTTATACAAGGGTGACATAACGCTTTTTTTAAGAATCAAATTCATGCTTTTCTATATTACTTTTCAAATAAAGTAACCAGTATTTGCCAAACTCAAGTGCACAAGGCAAATCTTCAGTTGGTATTCCATGATCCATAAAATTCAATCTCTGTAAATGCATGCAATCTGACACGGAGTATTGTCCGATATCCTGAGCCGCTAGAAGACTTAAAGTTAATTCTCTAAGACTTTCACAATTCCCTAGAAATGATAGGTAACCCCAAATAAAATAGATCCTTTTTTCAACCGCTCTACTTTGATGACTTCTAGAATATACCTCTGCAGTCCATTGCGCCCACACGGCTTCCAAACCTGATTACGAAAAGCTTTCATCCACTCGTCTTTCTTGCCTTCATCGGTATAGTAAACATAATAGCCAAAAAACAGATCTTTCAGCGTTTTCTTTTGAATAGGGGGCAAGATATACGCTTCTGCTCCCAAGGCTGTCAATATCAGGTAATACATGTTCTTATGCTGCATGCCCCCGATTGTCCCGGCAACATTGGCTAATCGGCTGCCACCTTCCACTGCAAAAAGCTCATAGCTTCCCAGAGCAGCCTTTAAAATACCCTCTCTCTGTTGTGGCGGATAGTAAGATAAAGCTTGTTTTAAATTATCTGAAATTCTCTCCAAGTGAAAAACAGGCAGTCCCATATAAGGCAGATCTTCAGGCCCACGACTCTCTTGATACAAAGCTTTCTTCAGGTGATGAATACGTGCATCACCAACCATTCTTGTCATTTGTCTTGAAGCTCCAGCCAACCGCGCTGCCGACGTAGGATTCAGAAAGGACACGATACGATCAATAACCTCTTTTGGCAGATTCGCTAACGTTGGGGAATCTGATGCATGCGCCGCCGCTGCCGCAGCGGCAGGCTCAGTCTCTTCAGCTTCATCGTTTGGGCCTACGGCCTGCACCGAGGCACTCATCATACCAAGCACCAATGCTATGCCAAGCCATAGCTGTAAAATCTTTTTCATAATCACGATCCTTATCTTAAGGATTAACCCTATTTTAACACTT
>DLRV01000014.1 GCA_002500565.1 Holosporaceae bacterium UBA7879 | reverse complement strand
CAAGACTATTTTGTGCTACTGCATTTCCCTGCTCTGCCGCTTTGCGATACCATTCAATCATTTGAACATAGTCTTGAGCAACACCTCGGCCACGCTTATAACAAACCCCAAGGTTAAACTGTGCCCCAGCATGCCCTTGCTCTGCAGCTTTGCGATACCATTCAGCTGCTTGGGCGTGATCTTGCGGGACGCCAAGGCCACGCTCATAACAAACACCAAGGTTAAGCTGTGCCTTAGCATACCCAAGCTCAGTGGCCTTCTGATACCATACCACTGCTAGAGCGTAATCTTGCAAAACGCCATGACCTTTCGAATAACAAATGCCAAGATTACATTGCGCCTAGGAATTTCCCTGCTTTGCGGATTTTGTAAACCAATTGACTGCTTGAGCATAATCCTGAAGAACACCATCACCCTTTGCATACTTCATACCAAGATCAAGTTGCGCCTTTGCATCTCCTGCTTCAGCCTTAACAGCAAGAATTTTTACATCGACACCTCGCCCCCCTTCAGAAAAGCGCAGTCTTGACATTGAACTTTCTTTATCGACCCCTCCTGCAGCACCAGGCCCTGCAGCTGCTGCATGGACATTGACATTACTGGCTGAACGATCTTCTTCGCTAAGATTATCCATTGCATGTCCAGAAAAAGCCAACAATGCAAGGACAACACAAGAAAGGTAGTAAAGTTCTTTCATGTTCAACATCACTGCTTTGTAAATAATGTATTAACTAAATTGTTTTTTCAAGACTTACGAAATAATTTATGATTGGCAGTGCCATCTTTTCTCTTAAAAGTATGTAAAAAAATAAAAATCCAGATAAGCTAAAATGAACATCCCCGACCAGAAACTGTTGAATCTATCGATGCCACACAAAGGTTACTGTAGATATTAGAAGATATTCTAAAAGGAGTTTTAACGTATGACTTTCTTAATCTTGATCTGATTTAAAATAATTTTCAAGCCTATTTGCATATTCTCGAAACATATCCGTTGTACCATGTTCCTTGGTCAATATTGCTGCTTCATCGACTAATGCTTGTAATTTTTGATCCGCTAGGCCAGAGGGTTGCTCTTTTTTTGCCTGGAGTATTTTCTGACATAATTTTAATACAAATTGCAACTTCACCCATGCGTGGCCTTTTGCGCGCGCTTCCATATCAACTTCTGCTGATTGAAAGCCATTGAAAACCATTTGTTCCATTTCATCCGTAGTTAAACCATGTCCAGGCTGAACCTCGATGGCTTGGTAAGCCCCGGTGGTTTTTTCTTGTGCACTTACAGTCAACAATCCATCTGCATCCACATCAAATGTCACTTCAATTTTCGCAAAGCCAGCTGGCAGTGGCGGAATGCCTTTCAAGCTAAATTTTCCTAAAGATCGGCAATCGGCAACCATTTCACGTTCACCTTGCACAACATGAATTGACATCCCAGTTTGATTATCTTGAAAGGTTGTAAATTCCTGTGTTACTTGCGCAGGTATTGGGCTATTGCGCGGGATAATTTTTTCAACGATTCCACCCATCGTTTCCAATCCTAATGACAGGGGAATCACATCTAACAATAAAGAAGCACTGCCATGGGTCAAAGCCCGAGCTTGTATTGCCGCGCCTTCTGCAACTACATGGTCTGGATGTAAATCCGTTAGGGGTTTTTTACCAAAATATTTTTCAAGGAAATTTTGCACAGGTTTTAAGCGTGTGGATCCACCAACCAAAAGACAGTCTTTGATATCGGATTTAGTTAATCGAGCTGATTTAAGAACTTGATTTAATAAGTGTTCAATTTTGCTCAAAAACGGCCTCAAAAGTGTCGAAAAGTGATCAAAATCGATCAAAAAGTGTCTATTTTGACCCTGAAAATGACCATTTTTTTCAGCTGTTTTAACCTCAGAAAGCTGTTTTTTAAGGTCTTCCGCAATGGCAAGAAGATTCTTTTCTTCAGTTTTATCAATGGTTTCAAGACCATATCGTTCCTTAAGATCTGCGGCAATCAGTTGGTCAACATCATCACCGCCCATCAGCGTGTCACCACCTGTTGCAACCACTTGAAAAACCTGATTTTCTAAATTTAATATCGAAACATCAAATGTTCCGCCCCCCAAATCAAAGACCAAGTAAAGTCCTTGTTTTTGCTGATTTAATCCAAACTGTATTGCCGCTGCAGTGGGCTCTGAGATTAATCTCAGAACCTTCCACCCCGCCAATTTGGCTGCCAGTCTTGTTGCACCACGGGCTCTTTCAGAAAAATAAGCTGGCACGGTAATCACTGCCTGATCAACCTCTTCACCCAAAACTTCTTGGGTTTTTTTCTTTAGATATTTCAAAATTTCTGCAGATATTTCAATGGGATTGCTCAATCTTTCCCCAATCTTAAAGCGGGCCATTTCCCCAGGCTGATAGGGAAGATAATCAAGAACAGGTAAAGCATCTGAGGGTTGCTGCATATCTGGATCCATCAGTCTTTTGACAGAAGAAACAACAACTTTGTGGCCATTCTTCTGCAGTGTTTTAGCGGCTTGACCAACTTCAAACTCCTCTTCAACTAAGGCTACAATCGAAGGGACTATTGTACTCTGGTTGATCTCTAAAATTTTAGTCTTCTCTCCATCATTTATAGCCACGAGTGAATGCGTCGTACCAAGGTCAATGCCTACCGCTTTTGCTTTCTTTGCTGTATCAACATTAACTGCCTGACCAGGCTCCATAATTTGAAGAACCATAAGACTCCTCCTTAAGTGTATCTTTCTTTTAATTGATCTATGAACCTGAGCTTTTGCCAAGTTTTCGAGGCTTTTTCTTGATCAATTTTCTGCTCTTTATTACTTTGGATCAGTGTGTTTAGGATATTTATATTATCAAAGATTTTCTGGTCTAAATCTCTTAGAACGTCCTCGGCACTACCATCTGAAAATCTCTCTTCTAAATCCATTATTTCCATGAGCATTTCTGGGTCTTGTTGAGCGCTATTAACATCTACCTCATGCAGCTCCAAAAGATAGCGTGCAGCGTTACTAACCTTTCTAAGCTCAACATAATACTTATTAATCAAACTTGAAGAAATTGATTGAGCTTCACTATCTTTTCTTTGGTCAGGATGACTGTCCCGCTGTAGTTCAAAATAACGCTTCTTAAGAACTTGTTGATCAACAGGTAAGCTATGCGGCAAACTAAAAAGGGTGAACGGATTATGTATTTCTTCAGACATGAAAAGACTCTCCACAACCGCAGCGCCCCTTTTCATTGGGGTTTTTAAACACAAACCCCGATTCAAGTTCTGTTGTTTGAAAGTCCATTTCACTGCCCAAGATAAACAAAATCGCTTTGGGATCAATTAAAATTTTAAAATCTTGGCAGTCGACCACCTCATCAAATCTTTCTTGTTTTTCAGCGTATTCAAGCGTGTAGGATAAACCATTGCATCCTTTTGTCCGCGTACCAATTCGAACACCAATACACTCTTTGCCCCTTTGTTGAAGCAAAGTTTTGATTTGGTCTTTTGCTCGCTCAGTAACAAGAAGGGGGGCTTTATTTAATTTTGACGTAAAACTCAAACTTTACCTTCCTGCTTAGATTGATAATCCTTGATCGCTGACTTAATGGCATCTTCAGCTAATACAGAACAATGAATCTTAACGGGAGGGAGCTCTAAATACTCAGCAACGTCTTTATTTTTTATTTCAAGAGCCTCTTGTATTGTTTTACCTTTAATCCACTCTGTGATTAGTGAGCTTGATGCAATTGCCGAACCACAGCCAAACGTTTTAAACTTTGCATCTTCAATCCGTCCATCATCAGTGATTTTAACCTGTAGTTTCATGACATCACCACAGGCCGGCGCACCGACAAGGCCTGTGCCAACATGCTGGTCCTTAGAATCTAAACTTCCAACGTTTCTTGGTTTTTCGTAATGATCGATTACTTTTTCACTGTATGCCATTTTTATCTCCTTTGTTAAATTATAGCAGTATTACTAATGTCCGGACCATTGAATTGATTTTAAATCAATGCCAGCCTGGGCCATTTCCCATAAAGGGCTCATTTCACGCAAATGGCTAACGGCAGCAATAATATCTTCTGCTGCTTGGTCAACCTCTTCCTTTGTTGTAAATCTACCAATTCCAATCCTAAGAGAAGTATGCGCTAACTCTTCGTCAACACCTAATGATTTCAAGACATAAGAAGGCTCTAAAGAAGCAGACGTACACGCAGAGCCAGATGAGACAGATAGATTTTTAATGCCCATCATGAGGCCTTCGCCTTCCACATGCGCAAAACTAATATTTAGATTGCCTGGATAGCGCTGTTTTGCATCTCCATTCAAATAAATTTGTGGTAATTTTTCCTCAAGTTTAGCTTGAAAACGATCACTCAACTCCTGAATTTTCTCTAATTCGGTCGCCATCTCCTTTTCTGCAATCGCACATGCTTCGCCTAAACCAACGCAAAGAAAGACCGGCAAAGTACCTGAACGCATACCACGCTCTTGACCACCACCACTAATTTGTGAAACAAGCCGAACCCGTGGCTTACGACGCACATACAAAGCCCCGATACCCTTAGGTCCATACAGCTTATGACCAGAGATACTGAGCAAATCAATTTGCATGGCCTCAACATCAATTGGGATTTTTCCAACTGCTTGTGCGGCATCCGTATGAAAAAACACGCCATTTTCACGGCAGATTTTACCGATTTCAGCTAGGGGCTGTATAACCCCAATTTCGTTATTAACAGCCATAATTGATACCAACAATGTATCAGGACGAATGGCTTTTTTTAGGGTGTTTAAATTGACAAGACCATTTGTTTCAACATCCAGGTATGTGATATCAAAACCATTTCTTTCAAGCCAGCGGCATGACTCAAGAACACATTTATGCTCTGTTTTACATGTAATGATATGCTTTTTCTTGTCCTTATAAAACTCGGCAACACCTTTAATAGCAAGGTTATTTGATTCCGTTGCGCCAGAGGTAAAAATAATTTCTTTAGGGCTTGCATTAATGATTTGCGCAACTTGTTCTCTTGCTCTCTCAACGGCCTGTTCCGCTTGCCATCCGTGATCGTGTGTTCTTGAGTGGGCGTTACCGTATAACTCCGAAAGGTAAGGCATCATTTTTTCCACCACGCGTGGATCACAAGGCGTTGTTGCTTGATAATCAAGATATATTTGTTTTTTTTCTTTCATTAATAATCCTATTTATTTTCTACTATGAGTTTGATTCAAAAGATTGATCCAAGATTCTGTAAACCTCTCAAGATCATCTTGGGTTGTTTGCCAACCGCTACTTATCCGCAAGGCAGTTTGAGCAACTTCTTCATCCGGCATCATTGACTTAATAACGCGTGAAACTGAAACTTTGCCAGATGAACATGCGCTTCCAGCACTCACAGCAAATCCAGCCAAGTCCAATGACATAACTTGTGTATGATTCGGCACACCTGGCATGGTTATATTTGTCGTATTACAAGCACGCGCGGCGTTCTCTCCAAAAACAAGGCTAGCTGGTGAAGCTTTCTTTAGAGTAGCCTCCATTTTATGATGCCAAGTTCTTAAATGTTCTAGGTTTGGCATTGCTTCGAGTGCCGCTTTCCATCCCGCTATTGCAGCTACATTTTCGCTTCCTGAGCGGCGGCTTTTCTCTTGCCCGCCACCACGCATAAAACTTTGCAGAGGAATAGTCTCACGCACAACCAAAGCACCAATGCCCTGCGGTCCACCCATTTTGTGGGCACATAGCGTCATAGCATCAATGTCTAGATCTCTAAAAGAGATTGGCAACTTACCTAAACCTTGCGAGGCGTCAACATGAACAAAAACGTTTGCAAAAGAACGCGCAATTTGAACGATCTGTTCAATAGGTTGAATGACACCCGTTTCATTATTTGGTGAATTAATTGAAATCAGAATAGGCTGACCACCTGAAGAATCAACCATTCTTTTATGTAAATCAAACAAATCAATTAAACCGCCCTTGGTAACGCTTAAAGCCTCGGGATGCTCTAGTGCTTTAAAAGCGCTATCATGGGCTGTTGGATCGATTAAAACCTTGCGCCACGCTGCGCCGCGCAAAACATGGTTGTTGCTCTCAGTGCCGCCACTTGTAAAAATAACATGATCTGGGTGTGCATTAATGATCTCTGCAAGAACTTGTCGAGAACTCTCTATAAGCCTACGAGTGCCTTGCCCCCAGTGATGCACAGACGAGGAGTTACCAAGAACCTCTACCATTGTTTTATTCATTGCTTCAATACAAGCCGGCAAAATTGGCGCTGTGGCATTGTAGTCTAAATAGATGCGCTTAAGCATTTGTTCCCTCATACATGAAAGAATAAGATTTGCTGGCACTTTTATTTTGTCCACGGTTTAGGGCGTCCTCAAGAGAAACACTTTTCAAATACGAAATGATTTGATCCCCTAAATCAGCCCACAAATGATGCGTTAAGCATTTCACACCATTTAACATACATCCTTTTTGGCTATTGGGTTCGCAGCGTGTAGCACGCATAGGCTCGTCTACTGCTTGAATAACATCAGCAATATAAATTGTATCTGCTCCTCGACTCAAACTATATCCACCCCCAGCACCACGTGTGCTTGAGACGATATCTCTACGCCGCAGTTTATTGAATATTTGCTCGAGATAACTCAAGGAAATATTCTGGCGCTCTGATATAGAAGACAAAGATACAGGCCCCTTTTTCTCATGAAGAGCTAAATCAAGGATTGCCATAACAGCGTATCTTCCGCGTGTTCCGAGCTTCATTGTTGTTTTTCCATACAAAAAAAGATAATGTCCATTGATAAGAAAGTAAAATACTTGACTAGTTTAGTCAAGTTTAATTGAGGCATGCTCATGGCAGATATTGTTATTCCAGGTCCAGCTGGAAGACTTGAAGTAAAACATCACGCACAAATTAATAATCCAGAAGCACCAACAGCGCTTGTTCTGCACCCCCATCCCCTTCATGGCGGAACAATGAACAACAAGATGACGTATACCCTTTATCAGTCATTTTATCGGGCTGGGTTTCATGTTTGCCGGTTTAATTTCCGTGGTATTGGTAAATCAACCGGCGAATATGATCAGGGCGAAGGTGAACTCAGCGATACAGCAACAGTTATGGACTGGCTGCAAGTTCAATACAAAGATTCGGCAAATTTTTGGATTTCAGGTTTTTCTTTTGGCGCCTGGATTGCTATGCAACTTTTGATGCGTCGACCTGAAATAGCCGGATTTGTTATTGCATCACCCCCAGCAAATAAATATGACTTTGGTTTTCTTGCACCTTGCCCTGTTTCAGGGCTTATTCTACAAGGCGATCAAGATGATGTCGTTGAGCCTTCAAGTGTTAATAACTTGGTCAAAAAGCTGCATCAACAAAAAGACATCAAAGTAGCTTATGAAATGATTCAAGGCACTGATCATTTCTTCTTAAATAAGCTACCTGAAGTTTCAAAGATCGTTGAGGACTATCTTAAGAACAGCGTCTAATTCTAAGCATGGCGCTGATTCAAAAGCCTGAGTATACGCGAGAGTTTTGCACGCAGCTCATGGCGATGTACCACCATATCTATCATCCCATGCTCTAATAAGTGCTCCGCAGTTTGAAAATTATCTGGCAGTTTTTCACGAATGGTTTCTTCAATAACCCGGCGCCCTGCAAATCCAATCATGGCCTCTGGCTCTGCAATGGCTATATCACCTGCCATTGCAAATGATGCGGAAACCCCACCTGTGGTTGGATCCGTTAATAAAACCAAATAAGGCAAGCCCGCGTTTTTCATCATTTCCACAGCAACCATACTCTTTGGCATTTGCATAAGTGAGAAGGCGCCCTCTTGCATCCGCGCTCCACCAGAAGCCGTGATGATCAACAGTGGCTTTTTAATACGCAAAGCCTCTTCAGCTGCCCTTACAATTGACTCACCAACAACGATCCCCATAGAACCGCCCATAAAATTAAAATCAAAGGCACAAACAACCAGCTTTTCATCGCTAATAGTCCCAGTTGCAATCCGAACGGCATCCATGTTCTTTGTTTTATCCCGATATGTTTTAAGGCGATCAGAATATCTTTTTGTATCCTTAAACTTAAGTGGGTCGTTTTGCGCCTCAGGTAAATCTATTTCTTTGTATTGTCCCTCATCAAAAAGAAATTTCAGCCTTTGCTCTGCCGACATACGAAGATGGTGGTCACAATTTGTGCAAACGTAGTGATTACGCTCTAAATCACGCATAAAGAGCATCTGTTCACACTTAGGACACTTCGTCCATAAGTTTTCAGGTGTTTCATTCTTAGCCCCAACCAGAGCTCTTAATTTTGGACGAACGTAGTTACTAATCCAGTTCATTTAAAATCCTCTAAAATGAGTCGTGCTAAAGCTATCAACCTTGTAAAAAAAAAGCAACTTGATAGCGTAAAGGGGCTTAATGCTTAAGAATTTAAATGATCGTTTAATGCTTTACCAGCTTTAAAAAAGGGAATATACCGCGCATCGACATTGATGGCTTTTCCTGTGCGTGGATCACAGCCAACGCGTGGCTGCCTATGCTTAACGTAAAAAGACCCAAATCCTCTAAGCTCAACCCGATCACCTTTCTCTAATGCTTTGACGATGGAATCGAAGAAAACCTTAACAATAAGCTCAACATCCAACCTAGACTTTTGCGGCATCTTTTTCATAAGACGATCAACCAATTCAGACTGCGTCATAGCAAACTCCCACTTCTTTCCACTTAGGCTTCTAACGTCCTATTTATTCACAATTTTATCATAGCTTTTTTGCCTTGTTACAAAGGCTTTAGCTAACCCCTTCATGTTTGAAGATTTATTTTCAGCCAGCACTTTCCAATGGCCTTTTAAGCTAATAACATCAAACTCATATTGATCTATCACCTCAATAAGGTCTTCACAGTTTTTTGCCATGGCTTGTAAATGTGATTTTTCTAAGCGACTTAATGTTGGGACACCTTGCGGCTTTTGGGTTAACTTTTTAAATACGCCCAATGGAGAATTGTCATCTTCTAAAATACGGTTCTTTTCTTCCTGATCCTCATCAATGTCGTCGTCGTCATCATCATCATCGCTAGAATAATATCCACGCGATCTTCTTTGCTCCTTTTCTTTTTTCTTTTTTTCTTTTTCCTTTTTAAGCCGCTCTTGCTCACCTTCCAAAACGCCGTACGTGTTGGCTAAGTTCACTAAAATAAGACAATGCTTTTTATATTCTGCCATTTCTTGTTTAGACGGATCCATCTGCTTTTCCTCTTCAGCCTTAACAGAGACTAAAATTAACAAAACAGAAAAAAAGAAAATTATAGTTGAGCACTTAGACAATAAAACCTCCGATTAGATACAATTTTGATAATAAAAACATATTTTGTCAATGCGCCATCCGAAAAACCATCTAAACGCCGCTCTTCAGGATTTCTACAACCGCTGAAAACTTGTATCTGCTGCCTTGGAAGAGCGACTGGTTTTGTCATCCTCAAGCTCAAACTTCTTAAGCCTACTTTCCAAAACAGCAGATGCGTGCTGGTTTTCACGCAATACCTGTTTTTTTGATGAAGAGGGAGATTGTTCTTGCTTGGTTGACAGTAAATTAAACATAAAAATCGGTTGTTTTTTATATCTTAAGCCAAGGCCAGGTGCAGCTTGCCTATCACCACCCGTACGAAATTGATTATGACCCTGGGCATGAAATCCACGACTTGGTAATCCTTTGGTTGGTTTTTTGTAAACAGAAGAATGATAGCCAACATCAAACTTAATTGGTTTTTGCTTTTTAGAGTACATCGAAGCTCCCGTGCAATAACCCATCGGCAAACACATCAAACAAACAACAAACCAAGGCCAACTTATCTTCATATCAATGTTTTCTAATTTACACGCAAAGGATCATCATCAAGATGATGCGGCTGTTGACTTGTCGCTCTCTTGGGCGGATGCAAAATATTTGGCAAATGACCTTTTTTGAACTCTTTTAACTGCTTTGCTTGCCTCTCAAGCCTAGGAACATAGTCTTCTGATGCCTCTTCTTTGCCTGGTTTTAACAAACTGGCATGACCACCCGTATTTAAAGCTGGCAACTTCCCGCGGATTGTAACCAACAATAATGGCGCTGACATTTCTGATGGTCTAAACCCCCCTGAAACACCACCAAGCGCATAGACCATTACGGGATCCTTAATCTCCACACCTTTTGGATCAAATAGAACCTCAGCAATGTTACCATCATGAATCCAGTCTCGCAGAGTTGTATCAGAAATTTTCATTCCCAGTTCATGAAAATCTCTTGCTGCCTCTTCTTGAAAACCCTTCTTATTATCTGCCCAATCAGCCAAGCGTGTTTGAGGGATTTCCCGGCCTTCTCGGCGAATAAAAGCCGCATAATAAATTGGATCAATTACAGACTCATCTTGCCCTAGCAAAGCTGAACTTTCTTCAGCGCGCCGCTCTTGGATTGCAGGCAAGATATACTCTACAATCTCCTCATCCTCATTAAATGTCCTCTCTAAAGCTCTTTTTTCAAGTACTTCTATACCACCCACAAGGGCGTGGTGCATATCACTCTCAATATCAGCTTTTGGAATGAACTGCTCAGAAAAACCTGGTGCAACGCAAACATGCCAACAACTTGCGCCACAATCACGCATCCATGACAACACAGCTCTGCGCCCTTTTTCGGTTTTTAATTGCTGGCGAATACCCTCAACAAAGTCTTTAGCATAAGCGCCAGCTCCTGCAACTGCGCCAATCAGAGCAAGTTCGAGTGGTGACATTACAGCCTTTACCGGCGCAGGTTTTAACAGAACGCACGCCAAAAGAACAATTGAGAGAATTTTTTTCATCATACACCTGAAATTTTTCACCAGCTTAAAACGTTTATAAGCAAATGGCGAAGAAAATTTACATACAATTTTAAAAATTCAATCAAACAAATTTCTAATTTTCTTGACTTTGAAGCCAACTTTGGTCTAATGACCAATCGTATAGGGCCTGTAGCTCAGTTGGTTAGAGCCCACCGCTCATAACGGTGTTGTCGTAGGTTCGAGTCCTACCGGGCCCACCAAAAACTTTGGATCAAAAAGATTGCATCAATATCTTTTTATGGTATGATCCGTCAGAATTATAAGCGGGCGTAGCTCAGTGGTAGAGCACAACCTTGCCAAGG
>DLRV01000031.1:17616-22221 GCA_002500565.1 Holosporaceae bacterium UBA7879 | reverse complement strand
GATGGTAATCATGGTGGTAAAGGATCAGAAGCTCACAAAGCATCTATCACTGGTGACACAGTTGGTGATCCTTACAAGGACACAGCTGGCCCTGCAATCAATCCTATGATTAAGATTATCAATATTGTTGCAATTCTTCTTTTAGCAACACTTGCTGGCTAATAATATCTATATGATACAAAAGAGAATTAATTCTCTTTTGTATCACTAGCCTATACTTCCCTAACTAAAACTCAGGAGCTAATTCCACAATGGATCTATATACGACTTACATAGTAATAGGCATAGCTATTGGTTTTTTAGTTGCAGCTCCCATAGGTCCTATTGGGATTTTTTGTATTAGACAAGCATCCGCAAATGGTCTTCTTGCTGGTATAATTACTGGCTTGGGAGCATCAATTGCTGATGCTGTTTATACAGTTATTGCTGGCTATGGTGCATCTTTTGTAGAGCAATGGATTAGAGAGTACTTACATTGGTTTGAACTAACAGGGGGATTTTTTCTTATATATGTTGCTAATAAAATTAAAAGCGCGTCTGTACAATTAGAAAGTGAAGGAATTAGTAGGAAAAGTAATTTACTGACATCTTGTTGGACAACAATGATCATGACCTTCTTAAGTCCCATGACGACTTTCTTATTTTTAGCTATGTTTGGAAAATTTGGTGTATTAAACGATCAACTAACAACATATAGAATTGGCTACTTAGCGATTGGTGTCTTTTTCGGCGCCTTGATTTGGTGGATAATTCTCTCATTCATAGTTGTTAAGCTTGTTAAAACGTGCAAGGAAATGAATCCACAGACAATTCTAAAAGGGCCTTATAGACAATTATTTATTCCGCTAACGTGGATTGCTCCTAAGCTAAAGATGCAATCAGAACTCGATATTATTCTTGTTATTAATCGACTGTCTGCCTTTTGTATTTTTATTTTTGGAATCTTGATGATTTTCTCAGGTATAGAAGGAGTTTTCTTTAAATAAGTTCACTTCTTTTTCAAACTAAGAAGTCTTTCAACCAACCCTTTATTTATATCAAATCTAATATTCCCCGTTACTACTGAATAGTGTATCTGGTCTAAAACTTCTAAAAAATCACTTTGCTCTGCGTGTGCTTTTTTTATGGATAGAAATAAGATTGAGGCAATATCAAATCCATAAAAAGAAAAAACTGTTGGGAGGGCATCAAATTCTCTAAAGTAAGTCTTTGTTAGCTTTTCTACTTTTTCGGGCGCAAATGTAACGTATGCAACATTTTTTAAGAGAGGGTCATTCTTGATTTCTAAATCTTTAAAGTCATGTCCGCCAAGAAATGTTAACGAGACGTCAGGGTTAGACATTTTTAAATAAGCTGCAATATGCACGCTTTCTAATCCCCAACCAAGCATTAGAATAAGCGGCTTTGAATCCAAAGTCTCTTCAAACTTTAGCAGCTTAGCTTGATCCAGGTTTCGCAACTTATGAATCTTCAATACTTCATCAGTTGAAGCTCGATTGCTGCACTGGGTACCAAACTCATTATCTGGAACCACTAGGTTATAAGATGAAAAATCATTTTTATTAAGCACACCTGTGGAAAAAAGAGAAAAAATTTGCTGCTGCGGCGTTAACCCAAAATTATAAAAATGTGAGGATGACAGAGATTCATTGTTAGACAGTGTAAAAAAATAGGGTTTTTTAAAAAATAAAAAGTCTTGTGCTTTTTTTATATTGCTAGAGAGAATGGGGCCAATAACTAAATCAATCATATCAAGATTGATTTGATTGAGGCATGCCTCCAATTTATCGTCTGAATCCCCCAAATCATATATTTTAAGATCGATTGATGGTCTAAAGTTATAATAGGCAAGCTGAATACCCTTAAGAGCTGAACGCCCCATTTCTGCATTTTTGCCAGTCAATGGAAGCAAGACGCCAATTTTCTGCTTGAATTCGTTAGCAAAGGAAAGGGATAAAGGTAGCAAACAAGTTAAGATAAATAGTATTTTCAAAATAATTATCCGTTAAATTCTAACGCTATTAAATCATGCCATTCACACAATTAAAAAAGATTTTTTCAAGCAAAACAAAAAAAAATTATTGGCCATGGTTCAGAGGATATATTGCAGAAGTTGTAGCTGGAGTTTATTTATCTAGCCTTGGATACAAAATTGTTTCTCATAGGGTTAAGACACCATTTGGGGAAATCGATTTAATAGCTAGAAAAAAAAACATATATCTTTTTGTTGAGGTGAAATATAGAAAGACACACTATGACAGTGCATTTTCTCTGAGCTACAGACAAACTCAAAGAATCATTAACGCTGCTAATTTTTATCAAACGCAAATATCATGCCCTACACAAATAAGGTTTGATGTAATTTTAATAAATCGTTACTATCTTATAAAACACATGAAAAATGTGATCACAGTAGATAATGACTAGTTGTTCTTTAAAAAAAATTCTAAATATTTTCATTCTTCTTGCTCTCATAGGGTGCTCATCTGCAAGACGTGTCTCCCTTGTCGATCCATCTGTTAGTGACTTTGACCTAAGCAACAAAATCGATTTTGCTCTTTTTGAGGAGAACGTCGAAATATTAGGAGACGTGTGCTACACAATTTTTGAAGGACGTGTCCTTCTTGCCTGCTCTGTAAAAACTGAACAAGAAAAACAAACAGCAGAAAAAGTTATACGTAAGATTAAATCTGTCGCAAAAGTTTACAATCATATAAGTGTTGGTAGGAGTGATAGCTCCACAGTTGATTATGTAAATGACACCTATATCTCAAAGCGATTTGGATGGTCGTTACTTGTTATGGGAGACATCATGAAAGACGACTTTACGTATGAAGTATACCGTGGCGTTGTTTATATTCTTGGCAAAGCACCTAATGAAAAAATAAGGCAAGAAGTGATAAATGCTGCACGAAGTATCACAGGTGTAGAAAAAGTAATAAGTTATATTACTCTTAACACACAAGGCGAATAATCACTTAACAGGGGTGGGCTTCTAGACGTTTGTGAGAAAAAACTCAAACGAAAGGATACGCGCATCATGGTCGCCAAGATACAAACAACTATTTTTCAAGGAATTGATATTGCACCTATTGATGTACAGGTTCAAGCAGCCAATGGTATTCCTGGCGTCCACATCGTTGGTCTTCCTGATAAAGCTGTTACAGAATCAAGAGAAAGAGTTCGTAGCGCCTTGTATGCAATTGGCTTATCACTGCCAGCAAAAAAGATAACAATTAATTTATCGCCAGCAGATCTGCAAAAAGAGGGAAGTCATTTCGATCTGCCCATAACTTTGGCTCTTTTAGCCGCCATAAATGTTTTGGATAAAGAGCTGATTTCAGATGCGATTGCTGTTGGCGAATTAGAACTTGATGGGTCGATTAGACCTGTACTAGGTGTTCTACCAATTGCAATGCATGCTTTTAAAAATAATAAAAAACTTATATGCCCGCTTGATAATGCAGCTGAGGCTAAATGGATTGAAGGTGTAGAGATCCAATCAGCTCCAACACTAACATCACTAATTCAAACATTAAAAGGTGAGAAAAGTATCTTGGCTCCTCTACCCCAATTACATACAAAAAAGCATTCACGTCTTGATTTCAATGAAGTGAAAGGCCAAAAACTTGCAAAACGTGCGCTTGAAATAGCAGCCGCTGGTGGACACAACGTACTTCTTAATGGCCCTCCTGGGGCGGGTAAATCGATGTTAGCCGAACGAATGATATCAATCCTCCCTCCCTTGTCTCCCCATGAATCTCTTGAAATTTCAAGTATCCACAGTATTTCAGGCAACCTTAAGCAAGGACAACTTTTACAAGAGCGACCATTCCGTAATCCTCATCACTCTGCATCAAAAGTTGCTTTAATAGGGGGAGGTATCAAAGTTCGTCCAGGTGAAATCTCGCTTGCACACCATGGTGTGTTGTTCATGGATGAATTTCCAGAGTATTCGAGAGACACACTTGAATCACTCCGGCAGCCAATTGAATCAGGTCAAGCCGTTATTGCACGGGCAAATGCACACATTACCTTTCCAGCAAAGTTTCAATTAATTGCTGCAATGAACCCTTGTAAATGTGGTTATTTCAATACTCCACAAGCTCAGTGCCAGCCGCACAGAAACTGTGCTCAAAGCTATCAACAAAGGCTTTCAGGACCTATTCTAGATCGAATAGATTTGCACTTGACTGTTGATCGTGTAACGCCTCATGCTCTAAGCTCTCTTGATGGTGGGGAATCCAGTCAACAAATCGCTGAGCGCGTTAAAATTGCCAGACAAAAACAAACAGAACGCTATCAGAACTTGCCTTACGAAACAAACGTTCGCATCTCAAACCGCTATATTGAAGAAGAAAATATCCTATCAAAACCAGCAAAAGATCTGCTCAACCAAGCCTCAGAAAGGTTTCATTTATCCGCAAGGACTTATTACCGCAGCATCAAGGTTGCATTGACAATTGCTGATTTAGCCCAAAGTCCAAACATTAATGAAGACCATATGGCTGAAGCGCTAATGTTTAGGGGCGCTTTTTAAAGCTATTACAACGAAAGCATAACATTTGCAGTGTCTAGCATTCTGTTAGAAAATCCCCATTCATT
>DLRV01000031.1:0-17282 GCA_002500565.1 Holosporaceae bacterium UBA7879 | reverse complement strand
TTCATTATCATACCAAGATAAAACACGACAAAAGTGATTGTTAACTACTTGTGTTTGTGTAACATCAAAAATTGAACTATGTGGGTCATGGTTAAAATCTGAGGATACAAGAGGTCGATCATTAATAGACAAAACACCTTTTAGCTTATGGCTAGCTGCATTTTTCATTTCACCATTAATTTCATCAACCGTGGTTTTTTTCTTTGAATAAAAAGTGAAATCCACAAGCGAAACATTTGCGGTTGGAACGCGAATAGCCGTCCCATCAAGCTTGCCTTTTAATTCAGGCAAAACAAGGCCAACAGCTTTTGCAGCACCCGTTGAAGTTGGTATCAGAGATAGTGCCCCGGCTCTTGCCCGTCTCAGATCGCTATGCGCTCTATCAATAAGACTTTGATCACCTGTGTAAGCGTGCACCGTTGTCATATATCCGGATTCGATGCCCATCGACTTATCCAGAACAGCTGCAACTGGCGCTAAACAGTTCGTTGTGCATGATCCATTTGAAACAATTTGGTCATTTTTTGATAGAATCTGATGATTAACGCCATAAACGATTGTTTGATCAGCATCCGGAGAAGGAGCAGAAATAAGAACTCTCTTTGCACCTGCCTGGATGTGGCCATAAGCCTTTTCTTTTTTTGTAAAAAAACCAGAGCACTCCATTACTAGGTCAATATCCATCTCTTTCCATGGTAAATTGGAAGGGTCTTTTTCAGATAAAAGCTCTATTGACTGACCTTTTACAATCATTTTGTTATCACTTAACGTGCAAGACTCCCTGAATGGACCATGAACTGAGTCATAACGAAACAAATGAACAGATGTTTCCGGGTTTGCAAGATCGTTGATGGCAACGATTTCAAAGTCATCACTTTCTCTTTCCAAAAAAGCCCTTAAAACAAGTCGGCCTATTCTCCCAAATCCATTAATAGCTATGCGTTTTTTCACTTTTCCTCCTAATTATTTAATGATTTCGATATTTTTTTGGTTATATCTTCTGGTGTGAGCTGAAAGTATGAATAGGCATCGTCTTTTGGTGCAGAAACGCCAAAATCATCAACACCAAATACTGTAACATTTTGTTCAAGAATAGAGGTCCATCCGATTGAAACCCCTGCTTCAATGACAAATTTTGGTAATTCATTACAACCAATAATTTTCTCTTTCTCAGGCTTATTTAAAGACTCAAAATAATTCACACAAGGCATAGAAACAACAGTGCCTTTAAAACCAAGCTTTTTTAGATTTTCTTGCACAGCGAGCGCAAGTGAAACCTCAGATCCTGTGGCAATTATGGTGTACTGACTTTGAATTAGAGAACCACTAATAATGTAAGCACCTGAAACAGTTCTATTTTCTTGGCGCCAGTGGTTTATTTGTGGCAGATTTTGCCTGCTCAAAACAATAGCCGAGGGTTTATCTTTTTCTTGCAGCGCACAGTGCCATGCTTCAGCTGTCTCTACCAAATCAGCCGGTCTAAATACATTAAGGCCTGGAATAAGTCTCAAGCTCATTAGTTGTTCAATTGGCTGGTGAGTAGGGCCATCTTCGCCAAGCCCAATGGAATCATGCGTAAATACGTAAATAACCTTTAAACCCATTAAGGCAGATAAACGAATTGACGGACGACAGTAATCAGAAAAAACCAAAAATGTGCCACCATAAGGAATCAGACTACCATCAAGCGCAAGACCATTCATTATTCCTGCCATAGCATGCTCACGAATCCCATAATGTATATAATTTCCATTTGGCCGATCAGCTTGTATGATTTGCATCCCTTTAATCAAAGTATTATTGGACCCCGTTAAATCTGCAGACCCTCCAATAAGCTCTGGGACTTTTTTAAACAAATCCGATAACACAATTTCACTGCACTTACGGGTAGCCATGTCTTTGGCTTCTAAGCAAGCAAGCTTTGCACTGGGGAAATCTACATCCAAATTCAAATGAATTTCTCTTTTATCTTGCGTCTGAAGATGGTCTTTTTGCTCCGCAGAGATTTGATTAAGTTTCTGAAGAGATGAAGTATATGATTCCATACATCTTAAAGACATTTCTTCCCAAGCTTGTTTAAGATCAGAAGGAATTTCAAAAGGTTCATAGGGCCAGTTAAAATTTTTACGAACTAATCCAGCCTCATCTTTACCAAGGGGGCTGCCATGTACAGCTTCAGTACCAGATTTATTTGGTGCGCCAAACCCTATGATTGTTTTACAGAAAATAGCCATGGGCTTTTCATTCTGCTTTCTTGCTTCTGAAAGGGCTTTGTGAATTTCCTTTGGATTATGTCCATCAATTTTCAAAACCCCCCACCCACATGATTCAAAAAGTTTTTCATGGTCAACACTGATAGATAGGTCAGTCTTTCCATCAATTGTTATGCCATTATCATCAAATAAAAGAGTTAATTTGCTCAGTTTTTGATGACCAGCAAAACTAATAGCTTCAAAAGCTATCCCCTCCATCAAACATCCATCACCGGCTAAAACATAGGTATCATAATCAATAATATCAGGATATTTACTTGCCCGTATTCGTTCAGAAAACGCAATACCAACAGCATTAGCGACACCTTGTCCAAGTGGGCCTGTTGTTGTTTCAATGCCATAATCTAAGTTATATTCAGGGTGCCCTGGCGTTTCAGACCCCAACTGCCTAAAGCGTTTAATTTGATCAATAGTCATTGATTTATATCCAGTAAGGTACAAAATGGCATAAAGCATCATTGAGCCATGGCCAGCAGATAAAACAAAACGGTCTCGGTTAAACCACTTAGGATCTTTTGGATTGTATTTTAAAAAGTCTTTGTAAAGAACGGTCATGACATCTGCCATACCCATTGGCAGCCCAGGATGTCCAGATTTAGCTTTCTCAATAGCATCAATTGATAAAAATCGAATGCAATTAGCAAGTTTTTTTATTTGAGCTGTCATATGATTTGGCAAGTCTTTAGGCAGACATTACCCTAAAATCACTGTTTTTTCCAAGAGTAATGTCTCAGCTATTACCCCTAGCTGAAAAATGTTCTTTGAGGCGACCAACAGTGAAAATACCTATCAAATAAGAAAAAGATAAATAAAACACCCCTGCAAGCCCTAATACTAATAGGGTTGAAATCCATTTATAATTAATATGTGTCGCCAGAAATTTCAAAATAACTGGATTTAATATATACAAATAAGCCACTAGTCCAATTGCTGCTAATATCACTCTTGGCAAAAAGCGTCTTAACTTATCATCTAACTTAAAAAATCCTCTAACATATAAAATAATACCTAATAGTACTGCATTGACAAAAGCAGAGCTGGCGCTCGCAATGGCCATACCTATTTGATGGTATTTCTGTATAAGAATTAGATTTAGACCAAAATTTAATAACACTGCCATTACTGCAATAACCACAGGGGTCCTTGTATCTCCACGAGAAAAAAAGCTGGTGCTAAACACCTTCACAAGAACATAAGCTGGCAGTCCAACAACAAAAGCAACCAGTGTCTTAGCTGTGGGATCAACATAAATACTTTTAAACTTACCATGCACATAAAAAGCTGAAATAATCTCATGCGCCATAAATATAAATACAATCATTATGGGCAGAGAAAAGAATAGAACAAACTCAATAGAACGATTCTGACTTTTGTGGGCTTCTTGATATTCACCATTACGCAACTGGCGGCTAAGCATTGGAAGCAATGCTGTACTAACAGCTGTCCCAATTATACTGATAGGTAGCTGGCTGAAACGGTCAGCATATTTTAAAAAGCTGAAGCACTTTTCTGGCAGATAGGATGAAAGCATCATATCTACAATTAAGTTAATCTGCACAACGCTTGCACCCAATGCAGCTGGCATGAGGCGGCGAAAAAACGTCTTAACTTTTGGGGTAAGTCTAGGAATTTTAAGACTCAGACGCACTCCAGATCTTTGTGACGGAATAAACACCCACAAGAATTGAACTATACCACAACCCAAAACCCCTATTGCAAGCGCATTTGCTGGGTTATTTCCAAACCCAGATAATGAGATTAATGTCGCTATGATAACTAAATTTCCGATGGCCGGTGAGGAGGCAGCAGCAATAAATTTTTCAACAGAATTTAACATACCACTAAAAAATGCTGTGAGTGAAATAAACAACAAAAAGGGAAATGTGATCTTAATAAACTTAACTGTTAATAATAATCGCTCCGGCTGATTTTTAAATCCTGGCAATATCCATGGAATGATATTCTCTGATTGGAGAATCATTAACAAGACAAGGATTGACAAAAATCCTGCAAGCAAGCTTAAAACTGACTCAGCAAACTTCCGCGCCTCTTCAACTCCCTCCCCAGCTAAGGTACTACTAAATATAGGAACAAAAGATGCGTTTAATGCTCCTTCAGCAAAAATTCGACGGAAAAAAGATGGAAAGCTGATAGCAAAATTAAGAGCATCGGTTGTTATTGAAGCCCCTATATAATGAGCCTGCAGCCACTCCCTTACAAAGCCTAAAATTCTACTTAAAGCAGTAAAGCTTCCGACAGATACAGCATTACGAATTAGACGCATTTAAGGAGTCCTTAATGTTTATAAGAACTTCATTTATCCCATTTAAGCAGACTATGCAACTTTGAGAGCGCTCAATATTTTTTTCTCGGCAGCAAGAGCATCTAAACCTTCAACCAATTCTATCTCACGATTCAAACGATTGAGAGATTTTTGATACAGTTGATATTCTGTATAAGATTGATCAGAGTCAATGCTAGAATATCCTTTATGTAAATCCCTCACTACCTCAGCAATTTGTTGTAAATCTCCAGAAAGTAATTTTGTTTCATGAACAGCTGATTTTTGACTCCACAACATACGATATGATTTTGGTTTTACTTTTAGCACTTCAAGCGCTCTTTTGATTTCCGCTTTTGTAGAAAGAGGACGCACTCCCCTCTCCTTGATACGGTCCATTGGAATTCTTGCAACAAAATTCGGCTGTGTAAAAGAAAGCAATATGAACTCACCGCGCACACCATCTATAGTCATCACTTCAAATGACTTAACGCAACCAATACCGTTCATCGGATCATGCACCCATTGATTCAATTTAAATTTCATCTCATTTCCTCTGGTCATAATATTTAGATGGGAATGAGGTATAAAAAATTCAAGAACCAGAAACTAAAAGCTTTTTTCTCGGGATAATTTACGGCAAAACGCCTGCCAATCTCGTAGTCCCAGATTTTCTTCAAAATCAAGAATATCTCTTTGTGCGCGCTCACAAACTTTCTGTGCCGGCATTATAGGGTTTTCATAGCCTGCCGAAGGCAACATACACTGAATAATACATGCCTTTTGTAGATGATATTGGTAGAAAAAAGCCTCTTGTATGGTCTTGCCACAAACAATTGTTCCATGATTCCGCAAAACCATAATTGGAACATCAGCTTCAAGATTTTTTGCTATATCCTGTCCTTGTGTTTCCTGATGGAGCGTTAAAGAATCATAATCATAATAAGCAACTCGATCATGAAAATGGTATGCATGCTGGCTAATCGGCAAAATCCCTCTTGGATTTGAAGAAACTGCTATAGATTCAGGCGTATGCAAATGAAAAATAGCATTTATCTCAGGCCTTGTTTGATATATTGCGCTGTGAATTGTGTAGCCAGTTTTATTGATATCGGACTCAGATGGATTGACTGAATTGCCTAAAAAGTCAACCTCAACCAAATTTAACTTCGTGACCTCTTCAAAAAACAGACCAAAGGGCTGTATAAAAAAGTGTGGCTTGTTGGGATGGCGATGAGTCAAGTGTGTATAAGTTGAGTCATCCCAACCTAACATGGCAATTATTTGATATGCTTTTGCTAGCTCTGAGCGAACGAAATCAGGAGTGGTCATTGGCAAGTATTTTCTTAATTGTTTTATGACACAATAACGTTATAACTGTTAAAAAAGTATCGATTTATGAGAGTTTGTCTATCCCCTCGTTGTTTAAAAGTTGGTGAAGAGATAAAAAGATCTTTGGCTACCCTTTTACAAGAACCATCAGCCATTGATCCAATGCTTGAAGGCGTTAGTTTAACTATCACAGAAACACAAATGTCAACAGATGTAAAAACGGCAAGAATATTTTTACTTCCTCTTGCGGGCAAAAATAAAGGGCAAATTATTCATCACCTCAATGAAAACAAGTCAAAGATACGCAAACTTCTAGCAAAAAAAGTATACTTAAAGCACATTCCTCAATTAATTTTTGTTCTTGACGATAGGTTTCATAAGAATGACCGCATTAATTCTATACTTAAGCAAGATACGCCTAATAGTAGTTCAAACAGCCCTATAAATAAAAGTGATGAATAGCTTTTCAGGGTGGGTCATTCTTGATAAACCAGCGGGAATCACCTCAGCAAGATTGCTTAATCGCCTTAAAAATCATCTGCCTAAAAAGACGAAAATTGGCCATGCTGGCACATTAGATCAGTTAGCAAGCGGCGTTTTACCAGTAGCTATTGGCGAAGCAACTAAGCTTATTCAATATGCTCAGCTCGGATTAAAAACATATGATTTTGTTGTCACCTGGGGGAAGCAAACAACCACAGATGATGCTGAGGGAGACGCAATTGCAACAAGTCAAGCACGGCCAACCCAAGAACAAGTAACAAATATCTTATCAGACTTTAAGGGAGAAATATTACAAGTTCCACCAAAATACTCTGCTCTAAAAATTAAAGGCAAAAGATCATCAGATCGTATCAGGAGTGGTGAAGAAGTTGACTTAGCAGCAAGACAAATTAACATCTCAAAACTTAATATTATTGCACACACACCAAATCATACACGTTTTACAATCACCTGTGGCAAAGGAACTTATGTCAGGAGTATTGCAAGAGACATGGGTATAGAACTGGGATGCTATGGACATATTACATCCTTAAGAAGATTAGAAGTTGGAGGCTTTACACTAGAAAGAAGCATTCTTGGGCAAAAACTTCTTGATCAAGAAGCAAACGTTGATATAAAACCCCATGTATACGCTTGTGAATGTGTTCTGGACGACATCCTGGATACAACTGTGACTAAAGATCAGGTCAAGCATTTAAGGCAAGGGCAAGCCATCAGAGTAAAAAATTTACCTGAGATTGCAGATGAGACGATGGTTTCATGTTTAAATGAAGAAAAAATTCTTATTGCTCTAACCTTATACAAAGACGGACTTTTGTACCCAAAGCGTATTTTTAACATATAATAAAAGGAATATTTGATGTCGATCACACAAGAAACAAAACAAGAAATCATTAAAAAACACGCTATCAATGATAAAGATACTGGCTCACCAGAGGTGCAGATATCCGTCTTGACTGAGCGTATCAAAAATATGACAGAGCACATGAAGGTTCATAAAAAAGATCTTCACTCTCAACGTGGGCTTATTGCCATGGTTAATAGACGTCGTCGCCTTCTTAAGTACATCAAGAATAACAGCGTTGAGCGTTATCAGTCTCTCATTAAAGAATTAGGGCTTCGTCACTAATTGTTTTTTAGGCAATTAAATAAAGTTTTCACCCTCAACAATTAGGAATTTATAAAAATGTTTAATATCACAAAAAAATCTATTAATTGGGGAGGCCAAGAACTTTCCATTGAAACTGGGCGCTACGCCAGGCAGGCAGATGCATCTGTAATGGTTACAATGGGTGACACAAGCATACTTGCAACTGTTGTTGCCTCTAAGTCAGCTGCACCCGGACAATCTTTCTTTCCATTGACTGTGTACTACCAAGAGAAGACTTATGCTATTGGTAAAATCCCAGGGGGATATATCAAACGAGAAGGAAGACCAACCGAGGTTGAAACGCTTACTTCAAGACTTATTGACCGTCCTATTCGCCCCCTATTTCATCCTAAATTTAAGAACGAAGTACAAATAATTTGTACCCTGCTAAGCTATGATAAGGAAAGTGACCCTTCAGCGCTGGCTCTAATAGCTGCATCAGCTGCAACAAGTTTAGCCGGTGTACCGTTTTATGGCCCTTTAGCGGCTTCTAAAGTTGGGCTTATAGATGATAAACTGGTTTTAAACCCAACCAACGCTGAAATGGAAAAATCAAAGTTAGACCTCATTGTTGCTGGAACGCAAGAAGGTGTATTAATGGTAGAATCTGAGGCGCATGAACTTACTGAAGAGCAAATGCTTGAAGCTGTGATGTTTGGTCATAAAAACTTCAAGCCAGTTCTTGATTTGATTCAAGAACTGAAGGAAGAGGCTGGCAAACCTGATTGGGATACAACCTCTCTTGAAGATGATTCAGAAAAAGAACTCAAAGAAAAAATTAGTAAACTTGTCGCATCAGATATTGAAAAAGCTTACGAGCACAAGGACAAAGCAGAAAGACGTACTGCACTAGAACAAATTGAAGCTAAAGTCTTTGAACAGTATACGCCAGAAGAACTTACGCCTGAATTCACAACACAGCTTTATTCAACAATCAAAAGCTTAAAGAAGAACTATGTACGTCATCAGTTAATAGAGACAGAAAAACGCATAGATGGTCGAAAAGTTGATCAAGTCAGGCAGATAGATATTGGCGTTGCTCCACTGCCTCGTTGTCACGGAAGCGCCCTCTTTACCCGGGGTGAAACACAGGCTTTAGCAGTAACCACTCTTGGAACAGCCGACGATGAATTGATGGTAGATGCTCTTGCAGGAGAGTTTCGTGAAGATTTTATGCTCCATTATAACTTTCCTCCATTCTCTGTAGGTGAAACAGGCAGACTAGGAACACCTGGACGCCGCGAAGTTGGGCATGGAAAATTAGCATGGCGTGCTCTTCACCCTTTACTGCCCTCTAAAGATGACTTTCCTTATACAATCAGAATTGTTTCGGAAATCCTTGAATCCAATGGATCTTCTTCAATGGCAACTGTCTGTGGTGGATCTCTTGCGATGATGGATGCCGGTGTGCCTCTAAAAGACCACATAGCTGGGATTGCTATGGGCCTCATCAAAGAAGGAAAAAACTTTGTTGTTTTATCAGATATCCTTGGTGATGAAGATGATCTTGGAGACATGGACTTTAAAGTTGCCGGGACAAAAAACGGTATTACTGCCTTGCAAATGGATTTAAAAATCACCAGCATCGATGAAAAAATTATGAAGTCCGCTCTCGAGCAAGCACTCAAAGGACGCCTACATATCATCGGTGAAATGGAAAAAGCGCTGCCAAAGTCACGAGATCAACTTAGTGAACATGCGCCTCAAATGGAAACGATGAAAATTGCGGTTGATAAAATCCGTGACGTTATTGGCTCTGGTGGAAAAGTAATTCGCGAAATATGCGAAAAGTCAGGGGCAAGAATTAACATTGAAGATGATGGAAAAGTAACCATTGCATCTGTTGGTAACGAAGGACTTAAAATTGCTCGCAAAATGATTGATGAAATCGTTGAAGACCCTGAAGTTGGAAAAGTGTACACAGGTAAGGTTGCAAAGCTGGCAGACTTTGGTGCTTTTGTAGACTTTATGGGTACCAGCGGACTTCTACATATAAGTGAAATTTCAAACGAACGAGTCGAAAAAGTTTCTGATCATTTTTCAGTTGGAGATGTGATTGATGTAAAAGTAGTTGGAATTGACAATCGAGGAAAAATCAGGCTTAGTAGAAAAGAAATTACCACCCAAGACTGATTAAAGAAAAGCAGGAAAAATGATAAACCTGAATAAACTTTTTTTATCTGGCAAAGAAGTCCTCCCACTTGTTGAAGGGGGAAAGGGCATAGCTGTCTCTACTGGCCTTAGTGCTGGAGCATGGGCTAAGGCTGGCGGAATTGGAACTTTTTCAGGGGTCAATGCAGATGCTCACGATGAAGATGGCAATTTAATTCCTGTGGTTTACAAAGGTAAAACACGCCGTGAGCGGCATAATGAGCTAATAGATTACGCTATTAAAGGTGGAATCACGCAAGCAAAGATTGCCCACGATGTTGCATCTGGAAATGGCCGACTGCACATGAATGTTCTTTGGGAAATGGCAGGCGCCGAAAAAATTCTCCATGGTGTGCTATCTGCAACTAAAGGACTTGTTCATGGTATCACATGCGGCGCAGGAATGCCTTATCGCTTAGCTGAAATTGCCACGAAATATAACGTTTACTATTACCCAATTGTTTCATCAGCCAGGGCATTTAGTGCCCTTTGGCGACGCGCCTATCACAAATTCTCAGATATGTTAGGCGCTGTTGTCTATGAAGATCCATGGTTAGCAGGTGGTCATAACGGCCTCTCAAGAACTGAGCGTGCAGATACACCTGAAGATCCCTATCCTCGTGTAAAAGCTTTACGTGATACGTTGAGATCGCTAGGCCTTGCAGCCACCCCCATTATCATGGCAGGTGGAGTTTGGCATCTTAATGATTGGAAGAACTGGATAGATAATCCAGAACTTGGACCTGTTGCTTTTCAATTTGGAACTCGTCCACTCTTGACACAAGAAAGCCAAATCTCTGATGCTTGGAAGAAAAAGCTTCTTACACTTAAAAAAGGCGATATTTATTTAAATAAATTTAGCCCAACCGGCTTCTACTCGTCTGCAGTTGAAAATGATTTTCTTATTGATTTGAAAGAAAGAAGTGAAAGACAAGTTTCTTTCGAAGTTGAGGGTTCCGAGACCTTTAACACGCCTATTCCCTTCGGTAACCGTGGACGATTAATTTATATCCAAGAAAAAGATCTTGAAAACGTCAACGATTGGAAAAAGCAAGGTTATACCACATTAATGAAAACACCTGACAATACAGTTGTATTCGTAACCCCAGAACAATCGGCTCAAATACTCAAAGATCAGATTGATTGCATGGGGTGTTTATCTGCATGCGTCTTTAGCAATTGGTCTCAGGGTGAATCAGGCACAACAGGCCGGAAGGCCGACCCAAGGTCTTTTTGTATTCAAAAATCACTCCAATCAATTGCTCACGGTGGAAGTGTTGACGATAATCTAATGTTTGCAGGTCATGGAGCTTACCGCTTCGGGCAAGACCCATTCTACAAAAATGGTTTTATTCCAACAGTTAAAGAACTCATTGATAGAATTTGCACTGGCGAATAGCTATGCTTTATTTGCAAAAATACAAATTTTCATTTTTTTTCCTTGTCTGTATCGTATCTGCATTTAATGGATTTTCCTCAGACCAAACGAAAACCGACCTGCCTAAATATCTCTCTCTAAGAAACTCTCCCGTTAACATGCGTGTTGGCCCAGGCAAACACTTTCCGATCGAGTGGGTTTATAATTATCATGGAACTCCCTTCCGGGTAATGACTGCATTCCGCGACTGGTATAAAGTTGAAGACTATAAGGGATCACGAGGGTGGATCAATCGCAGCTTACTTAGTCAAAAATCAAAAAAAATCGTGGTAAAAGAAACCGTTGTTCGTAAAACAAAAAACCTACAAAGTCCTATTCAAGCAACCCTTCTGCCTGATGTAATTGTTGCTGTAGAAAATTGCCAAGGTCAATTCTGTAAAATATCATTCAAATCTGGAAATTTGAAATTCAAAGGATACACTTTTTCAGAAAGTCTGTGGCCTAACGAAGGCTGATTAACTCAAAGTTAGTCCTCTCTGGGTTTTATTAATTTTTCAATCTTCAGAAGATCATCAAATTCTCTCTCTATTAAAAATCCTAGATCGCTCGCAGCTTGTTTTAGAGTTAAGTTTTCTTGATACGCTTTTTTCACAATTATTGCCGCTTTATCATATCCAATTATAGGGTTTAAAGCCGTTGCCAACATATAGGAATTGTTTAAATTATCTTCTATTTTTTCTTCGTTAACTTCAATTCCCTGCAAACATTTTTTATCAAAACTTTGCACGCCATCACTTAATAAATTAATTGATTGAAGTACGTTATAGATAATAACAGGTTTGAATGTGTTCAGCTGTAAATGGCCATTAGAACCTGCAACTGATACTGTTACATGGTTTCCCATTACTTGTGCACAAACCATGCTTAATGCCTCAATTTGGCTTGGATTGACTTTACCAGGCATTATAGATGAACCTGCCTCATTCTCAGGTAGTTTCAGCTCACCAAGCCCACACCTTGGACCTGAAGAAAGAAGCCTTAGATCATTGCTTATTTTCATCAAAGATATAGCTATAGTGTTTAAAGCCCCTGAAAGCTCAACCATAGTATCATGTGTCGCAATGCCCTCAAATTTATTTGAAGATTCTTTAAAGCTAAAGCCAGTCAGTTTATTTAAAATTTTTATAAATTTATTTGGAAATGATTTGTGACTATTCAGACCCGTACCAACAGCTGTGCCACCCATTGGTAAACTTAATAGATGAGGAAGAACATTATTAATACGATTAATTGATAGCCTAATTTGCTCAAGATACCCAGAAAACTCCTGACCTACTGTCAGAGGAACCGCGTCTTGCAAGTGCGTTCTACCAACTTTTATATACTTATCAAAATCTTTGACTTTTTTTTGCAGCGTTTTTTTTAGTTGATGCAATGACGGCAGTAATTTTTCGTGCAAAGTAAAGACAGAAGCAATATGCATAGCAGTTGGAAATGAGTCATTTGTTGACATTCCATAATTCACATGATCATTGGGATGAACTAAGTTAATACTCTTGGAATCTTTACAAAATTTCTGATTCGCAATATTAGCTATCACCTCATTTATATTCATGTTTGTATGTGTTCCAGATCCAGTTTGCCATACCTTAAGGGGAAACTGATCATCATACTTACCTGACAGAATTTCATCAGCTGATTTCACAATCTGATCAGAAATGTAAGAGCCTATGTAATCACTATTAGCTAGTGCAGCAGCTTTTTTCACTAAAGTGTAAGCATGAATCAATGAAATTGGTATTTTTTCATTACCTATTGGAAAGTTTTCTAAAGATCTTTGCGTGTGAATATCCCAAAGTTTATCTGTGGGGATATTCACCTCTCCGAAGGAATCTTTTTCTTTCCTAAAGTTTGACACAGGATCTACTTCCTTTAGTGGATAGAAATCTAAATTTCCTTATGAACACGCTCCATACGCTCATGTTGTTCTTGCGCTTCAATACATAGGGTTGCAATTGGCCTGGCTTCAAGTCGTTTTAGAGAAATAGGCTCACCCGTTTCAATGCAATAACCATAAGACCCGTCTTCAATTCTCTTTAATGCCTGATCAATTTTACTCAAAAGTTTTCTCTCCCGATCACGCGTTCTAAGCTCTAAAGAACGATCTGTCTCATGAGACGCTTGATCACTGACATCAGGCTCTTTCTGTGTCTCTTCTTGCAAGTGCGTCAAGGTTTCGCTTGAAGTTTCCAAAATCTCCTGACGCCAATCTAATAACTTTTTACGAAAATAAGCGATCTGCTGCAAATTCATGAATGGTTCATCAACATGAGGCTTGTACCCCTTAGGCAAATTAATTTCGTCAAACCGACTATTCTGATGCATGTTTTCCTCCAACAGATAATTTAAATATCATACTGAAAAATCAAAAATGTTGTAATATTTTTCACAATATAACGTCATAAAAATTACTAAAACTTGATTAGTTAAACAAAAGTAACTATCTATTACGTGAGTGATCATGATCTCTTGCAAAATGGGTGCATAAAATGCACAAAAAGCCATTAAATAAAGGCTTTTAAATGTTTCTCTGTATATGAAACCCTTACATTTTAATAAGAGTGGAAAGATTCAAGTCTGATGACTTGTGTGAATTATACAGCTCTTAAACATCAATAAAAGTCAGAGGAATTATGACAACTTTTAAAACAATGGACTTGCCTGAGTCCCTTCTACACACTCTTCAGAGCATGAACTATGATAAACCAACACCTATCCAAGAGAAAACCATCCCACTTGCCTTAGAAGGCAAGGATATACTTGGATCTGCTCAAACCGGAACTGGTAAAACAGCTGCTTTTGGGATTCCACTGATTGTAAAGTTACTTGCTGATCCAAACTCAAGTGCGTTGGTTTTAACGCCAACGAGGGAACTTGCTGATCAAGTTCTTAAACAACTTCGTCAAATGCTAGGTCAAAGATCAAAAGTACAAACTGCTCTCCTGATCGGTGGAGATCCAATGCCAAAACAACTACAACAGCTTAAAAGAAACCCTCAATTAGTTGTTGGAACGCCTGGGCGCGTCAATGATCACCTCAAGCGCAAAAGCTTGTCTCTCACAAAAACAAATTTTTTAGTTCTTGATGAAACAGATCGAATGCTTGATATGGGCTTTTCTATTCAGATTGATGAAATATTAACACACATGAAGCCTAAGAGACAGACTCTTCTTTTTTCTGCAACTCTTGCGAAAAAGATTGCCCAAATTGCAGAAAAATACCTTAAAGATCCTGCTCGGGTTTCAGTAAGCTCAACAACAGCACCTGCCACAAATATAAAACAAGAAAATGTTTATGTTACAGAGACAGAGAAATACGACAAATTGTGTGCCGAACTTGAGCAAAGAAATGGCTCCATTATTGTTTTTGTTAAGACAAAGTATAATGCAGATAAAATGTCTGCTAAGCTATCTAAGCAAGGGTTTGACACAGATGCCATACACGGAGACCTAAGACAAAATAAACGAGAACGCGTCCTAAATAATTTTCGCAAAAAGAAATACCGTGTTTTAATTGCAACAGATGTAGCAGCGCGAGGCCTTGACGTCCCACACATTGAGCATGTTATTAATTACGATTTACCACAAAGTCCAGAAGACTATGTGCATCGCATCGGCCGAACAGCCCGCGCAGGGGCATCAGGTGAGGCGTTAAACTTTATCTCTAATGGTGATAAAGCAAAATGGCATGCGATTGAGCATTTCATTGATCCAGAGTCAAGACCTCCAAGAACTAAAGTGCAAGATAAAAAAGGCAAAAAGCCCTTTAAGAAAAATTTTTCAAAAAATAGTAAAAAACCATTTTTGAAAAAGAACAAACCCAAATTTTCACCACGAAAAAAGTCAGCTTAAATAAGCCTGACTATTTAAAGTGAATCTTTAAAAGTCCTTGCGTACTTCGTAGGGACTTTCTTTTTGGATTTTTTCCATTAGTGCATCAAAATTTTTATCTTTTTTTTCTGGTAACATAATTTGAAGCTTAACAATTTGATCACCCTTTTGATCTGATGACTTTTCTATCCCTTTTCCTTTTAAACGTAGGGACTGTCCTGATTGACTGCCTGGAGGGATTTTAACACTTAACTTACCATGAATCGTTGGTATTGTTACTTTGGCACCTAAGGCAGCTTCATAAACTGTTAAAGGAAGGTCCAGTCGAATGTTTAAATCCTCTCGAATAAAGTAAGGATGCGAAGCCACCATGATTTCAATAATTGCATCTCCTGGCTGACCCGCTCCGCGGTGTCCTGGCTCACCTTTGCCTTTTAATCGAAGTTTATCATTATTCTTTGTTCCAGCCGGAATTTTCAAAGAAACTGGCTTAGAACCACCAATGTTTATTTGCTTCACACAGCCAAGGGCTGCATCTAAGAAACTTATCTTAAGAGTAAAAGATTTATCTGCCCCTTTTGAGTGTGATTCATGCTGCGTAGAGCGGCTGTAAGAAGATCTTTTCCCACCCATGCCACCAAATATCGATGAAAATATATCTTCAGTTGAAAATCCTCCTGAACCTCCATAGTCAAAACCAGCATCCGCAAAAGGATTTCCACTTGTCGAACCACCAGATCCAAAACCGCCTGAACCAGCACCAAAAGGGCTTCTTTGGTTACCCTGATCGTCAATCTGACCAGAATCATATTGAGATCTCTTTTCTTTATCAGATAAAATATCGTAAGCAGCTGTAATTTCCTGAAATTTTGCGGCAACTTTAGGATCATTTTGGTTTACATCAGGGTGATATTTTTTAGCCAAACGACGATAAGCGGCTTTTATTTCTTTATCAGAAGCATTTTGAGAAAGGCCCAGAATTTTATATAATCCAGAAGACATATGGACTTACCCTTGAGATCAAGAAAGACCTAGTTTAGATTGAACTTCTTGCCACTCCCGCGCAGAAAGACCCATAGAAATTGCATCCACCTCTTCTCCCTTAAGCATTTTTTGAATAACTCTTAGAGCAGTTGCCGAGAAATACCCCCCGTTCATTCGATGCTCTACAAAGGCCTCATAACTAAGTGGCATCCATTTCTTCAATATATCCACCATAACATCTGCATAAACACGTATTTCATATTGTGCATGCGAATCTGCACGCAGAGACAAAAAATGCATCAAGTTATGAAGGTTTGTTTTCCAATACCACTGAGTATAGTAACTAAGATTTAAATTCATCCGCGCAAGCTCACGTGCAAGACCTTTGTTATTTTCATTAATAATCTCACCATCTTCACGGCAATTTAAGAGCTCTTCGTAGGTTTGATAAGATTGTTCAGCATCTCTTTTCAAAAGGTATAATGCTCTTTCTGCCTCAGCACCTTGAAGGAGCTCTTCCCTTCCTTGTTTATTGATAGTAGACTGAGCTGCTAAATTATCTTCTGTTGGCGTATAGAATTCCCGATCTAAAATCGAATAGCGAGCTGAGTATTCATTGACACTAGCTGTTCTATGGCGAATCCATTGACGCGCTACAAAAATTGGGAGCTTAACGTGAAATTTAATCTCACACATTTCAAACGGTGTTGTGTGACGGTGTCGCATTAAGTAATTTATCAGCCCTTGATCAGCACTTTTTTTCTTCGTGCCCTTTCCATAAGAAACACGAGCCGCTTGAACCACTGCAGCATCATCACCCATGTAATCAACAACTCTTACAAAGCCATGATCTAAAACAGGAAAGGCCTTGCCTAAGACAGCCTCAAGCTCAGGGCTGGTTGCGCGTTTAGTTTTCCATTGGATGCTATCTTGATCATTTTCATTAGAACTATAATTAAAAACCATTTTTCCTACTTAAAAAATTTAATACTACTTTTAAAACTATACTCTACTTTATATCATATGTGCGTAAAAATAAGAAGTAACTCGACGCTTAAAATGCATTTAAACATCTAAGAAAGCGTTTAAAATCCAGTGGTTATTTGTGTGTTATGGAAAATGTCTCAAGACTTATTAGCTTTAGAGTTGTTTCTTCTATCAAAAAATTAGGCCGTTAAAACTATATCGAAATATCGGAAAAAACATTTGTTTGCATAGATACATGTAGATGATAATTCAAGACCATCTCAATGTTAAAAAGGCGGCTAAAAGCCGCCTTTTTAAGAATATTAATTTCAGGTCTAACTTTTAAAATTAAGGGGCTGTACCAGATAACTAG
>DLRV01000021.1 GCA_002500565.1 Holosporaceae bacterium UBA7879 | reverse complement strand
ATTTAGATCCATGTCAATGGTTATAAGGGACATATCATAACTCTCAATAATTCTACATTAACTATATTATCGTTTTTATTAAATAATAAAGATGAATATATGGTTTATATTCTAATGAGGATTACCTAATAGAACATGCTCTTTCTGCATTAACAGAAGGCAAATCTTTCCAAGGTTAGTGAAAAGATTCAAGAAGCGAGGGTTTGTATGCGTACTAAATAACACTCAAATCGGGTTGGTCACGACTATCCCGACTTGTGTTCGTTGACTAGAACACGCTGCCTTAACTTATAAAGAAAACGGTGTTCCAGATTTCAGACATTATCTCAAACTGACATTGTTCTTCTAATGTCGTCAATCACATCATTTAAAGCTTGTGCAACAGGCATAACAGAATTTACGTGAGGAGTTTTAGATCTACAAACAGGACATTCATGACGTTGATTAATATACCTTAAAATACTTGGTCTTTGATATGCTACAGGGTGTTCGCCACCAGGGCATACAAGTTGGATCGGGTCTCTTAAATTATCGGATATATCATCAACATCCTCTGTAGGCTGTTGTTCTTGTAAAGCTTTGTATGACTGTATGAACCTTTGAACATCTCTCTCCTGATCATATTGAATAGATTCCATAATAACTGACAATTTATAAAAGAGATCAATTTCTTTTCTCTTTTCTTCAAACTGTTGGGCGACTGTTTCTTGTCTTTCCCTAGCCTTCCTCATTGTAGATACTATCTCCTCATAATGATCTCTTTTAATCTCAATTCTCCGTTTAAGACCCTGAGACCTCTCGCTTAAAATTTCATCGCGAGTTTTTTTATTAGATCTAACTTCTTTTTCTTTTGCAGTCACATCTTTCTTTGCAACTTTAATAGCACTAACCAATTTAGGGTGGTGTTCAGGTCCAGCAAAAATTTCTATTTGTCCTTTACAGACTTTAAACCAGTCCGAAACATAATAAACTGTAAGTTGTCCATCAGCTCTCTTCTCGGTTTTACTTTTTTGATGAGTCGTTGAGGATAAGTTTTCTGTAAAATAATCATAAGTAACGTCATTATAATTTACTGTATAAGAACGCCACCATTGGAACGCCCAGGGACTTTCATCCCATGTAAATTTTTTATAAACAATAGCGGGAGCTTTTTCTGCTTCATTTAGTGTTGTTCGTAAATTTCTCAAATCTCTTTCCGAAGAAGTTAATGAATCATTGGCTCGTTTTAATCTTTGATCGAAGTCAGCGGAATTAAAAGAATATTCTCTCTCAAGTTCTTTTAATCTACTTTCTGAACAACTTGAAAATTCCATAAAAAATCCTCCATGCAAGCTCGCAGATTTAATTGCCTCATGAGAAATGGAATCTAAAAAATCAGCAGAGTATTTTGTCATTTTTTTTTGGAGCTCAACAAGCTCTATAAATTTAGCTATTCTTCTATAAAAAATTTTATCAAATTGTACACGTTCATTATTATAGCCATCAAAAAGAAGTGCCTCAGGTGAAATTTGAGGAAGGGCATCAAGATTGGCAGCAAGCTTTTCTACTGATTCAGGAAAAAGTGGATTAAAATACCCATACCTTCCAGCATCCAAGCTTGATTTCATAATTCTTACATAAGCTGTTTCAGCTGATGCAGTTTTAATATTTTTATGACTCATCAAGTCTCTATCAGCATCCCCTATTTCCTCATCATGTCTGAGATCCTGTTCTTTTCTACTTGTAAATTTAGAAATAAAACCTAAACATCGATCAACGATAGGCCTTTCAACTTTTCTCTCACGTCCTGCTTTTTCTATAGCTTCTCTCAAAACAACTGTTTCACTTTCAATTACTCTAGCAATTTCTCTACCACATCTAAGAGATATTTCTTCTTCATCCGGATAACGTGCCATACCCATTCTCTCTCGTATTGTAGGGGTGTATTTATTGAAAAGAAAAAAAACAGGGGCTGTGGACAAATGCCCTGCCTTTATTATCCGTGATATTTTTCTGCCTAAATCTCTGAATCCGACAGCTCTCTCTTTTAAGTGATAATAATCCTCCAGAAAAACAAGTTTAACATTTCCTTTCGCACGCCGAACTGCAATTTCTGTCAAAATGCTTGCTGCAATCTCTTCTTCAGGTAAGGGCCTTACATCACCAAAACCCCGCGTATCCAAATAATTTTTTGATCTTTTTGAATAATATGCAGGTAAATTAGTACAAGGCACTCCTTTACCACCCATTTCTGCATTAATGTGATCACCTTGCTCTATTACGATTAAACCGTCTCCATCTCCTTCTTCAGCAGGATCAAACTTAGACCCTAAAGCGCATTTATCGTCGTACTTTTACCAACTTGTGTTCGTCCTAGAAATACGACCAAAGGTTTTCCTTCAACTTGGTCTATATCAATTTTAGACAACCCTTCTTCTAATATTTCAAGAACACGAGAAGAATTAATTTGTGATTCTTCAGCCTCATGACCTGCAGGATCAGCTGCGTAGATTAATAAGGGCATTAAAATTATGGTTAAGAATGAGCGCATGGATTAATACCTCGTTTTTTACAAAGGATATCTTTAAAGATTAGCAAAATCACTTAGAATAAATTAACAATTAATAACTTAGTTAGAAAATTCGTCTGCAGGCTAGCCTAGATATATATATTGTAATTTTACACCAAACCATAAAGCTCTTGTTTAATACAAGAGCTTTATTTTTGGGCATTATCTATCAATCCCAAAGTCTTTCTCAATATTTTTCTGAACATCTACTTTGGCTTTTTCAAGATCTAGTTTGATTTGTTTTAATCCTTCTTTTTCTTGTAGAATATCGTTGTAATCAGTGCCTGGCGTATGCGGCTGTATTGTTGTAATCTCAGTTTTTGGATACGTTTCTTTTAAAGTATTTAACTCTGCGCGCAGCTTTTCTTCATGTTTTGGTAAAGTTGTCGGATCTCTCGGATCCCTATCATTATCCAAAGCAACAATGATTCTTTTTTGTTCTATGTTTTTTTCTAGGGCTGCTTGCTCAGCTATAGCCTTCACATTATGAATGCCTAAACCAGCAACCACATTAGCTTTAGCGCTCGTTTCAATCAGGCTTAAGGCTGTTTCAACCCCCTCTGCAATCAAGAGCGGCTTATTTGGATCATGGGACGTTAGATTAACTGCTGATCCTTTGATAACGCCTAAGCTTTTTTTAGAGGTTTCCAATGAGGTGTCTTTGCTGCCATCAACCGTTAAATAGGTTATTTGTACACCTGTGATGTTGTTATCCTTATCCCGAGCAAAGGCGAGTAATGCTCTGTGAGTGTTTTGTTTGGTTTCACTATTATAGACTTGATCACTGAACCTCAGATCATGTGCTTGTTCCAGAGTTTTCTGAGAGATCCCCCTTCCCTGTAAATAAGCTTCTGCTGCAGTTCCCTGAAGCTTTTGGCTTTGATCGTAGAGAGCTTGAACCTGTTTGATCTTCTCAGCCCTTTGGGCGGCATAGACTTTTTCATGCATAAGGCGTAAAGCCTTTGATTCTTCTCTAAACTGGTCTTTATCTTTTAGGTTTATAGCAGTTTTATTTTCACCAATGCTTGAGTTGATCAATGCCTGCGTTTGACCATCTGTGTAGGCAGATAAGATTTGTAAAATGTCTTTGTAGGAAGAAGCTGCGCCAAAGGCCTGGACCAAGCCATAGGCTTTACCCCCCTCATCCGTCATAAAGTCTTTCCAGCCTTTGCTATTTACAACCAGAGAGTGATTCTTTCTAAACCGCAGTTCATGCGGTTTGGAGATCACCAGGTCATCTGTAATCAGGTCTTTAGCAAGACGCAACAGATCTACCCGCTCATTAACCAACTCAATCAGTCCTCTAGGCTCAAGATGATCTTTGTTTGCTTTTAGCTCTTGTGGAATAACCTCCCCATAAAGTCCTTTATCATACAACAAACCTCGAACAGGCTTTTTAATATCCCCCTCTTCCTCTAAAACCAATTCCTTGATTTGAGCAAGAGTATGGGGATTTTTGTCTTGTTCATAAGCATCAATCAAGCTGCGTACCTGACACCTCAAGGCCTGACCTTCAATATCTTCTCTATTAAGGCCCATGAGCAGATATTGTTCTGTTGTAAGACGCTTATGCTCTGTCATAAGCTTATCAGCTATAACTTCTTGCTTTAAACCTATCCCTTGGATCTTGGTTGTTTTTTGCTCTATCTTAAGCTGACCACTTCTCTGAAGAGATCTTTTTTGTGCCTCTAATTGTTGATAATCTGCAAGATCACTTAAGGCAGCCTGTCTTTTCAAGAATAGGGCCTTGTTGTTTGTGTGCTCAGGTCTAAGGGTGTAAAACGCTTTCTGCAGTTTGGATAGTGACGTTAATGCATATCCTTGTACCACTGCCTCATTCACACCTAAGGTTTTTAAAATCATCTGATGTGCTGGGTCACTTTTACCTGTTTCAGGATCTTTTTTATCACCAATTATGTTATAAGCCCGCTGCGCTACTTTAATCTTTTGTAAACAACAATCTTTGTTCAAGATTTGCCCTTCATGGTCATAGATTTTTGTGTCTTTAAACGCCCCAAGTGATATTCTTAAGATGTGCCTTGCCGCTTGATCTTGCAATCTGTCATAAGAAACATCGCCTAGATAACCTTTTTGGACTTCTCTATGTTCCTGGTGCTTTTCTAGTAAAGCTGAGGCAATCTTATCCCGCTCTTGATAGAGTTTTTCAAGCTGATGCCTTTCTTGTTTATTTTTCCCAGAATTATCAAATGAACATGAAACTTGTGCCTTATCCCGATAAGCCGTAATCTGCTTCTCAATATCTTTGTAGCCTTTGAGTAAAGCTCTGTATGTAATCATCTCCGCCTCTCTTTTAATCTGACACGCTGTTTCAAAGAACTGGCCATACATCCCTGCCTTGATCTTATTATTTACTTCCATCATCCCAGAAAGCTTCAAGACTAACTGCTCTCTTTCCGGTGATTTGGTTTGATCATACCCTTGATAGGTTTTAACCAATGTCTGGATCTCAGCATCAAGTGGATACTTTCCTGTGGCGTGAATCTTAATCTGATCTAGACTAAACCCTTGATCATGCATATAAACCCGCGCCTGCTGCCACTGATCCATAATTTCCTTGGCCTGTTGTTTGCGTTGTTGATAAAGAGGTTTTAGAAGGTCTTTTTGTTTATCGAGAGATAATGTGTTGTCGGCTTGGATGGCTCGTATCTTCTGTTCTAATTCTTTGTAACTCTCCATAGTTTTAAGCAGTTGCGGATAAGCTATCTCCAATTCTTCTATATCAATGGCTTGTAAGACATCACCTGGTGCTGCAACTCTCTCCATCAATTGATAAACCGATCCTGCAAACGATCTGGGCATATGAACTTTAAGACTTTCCTTATGCCGACTCATCATCACATACAACAAATCAGCTGCAATTTTAACACGACTATCTAAATACACATGAGCATGATCAACTGTCATCCCTTGAGCCATATTGCCTGTAATTGCATAGCCTAAATCAATCTTGTCATACTTCTTGGTATTGATTTTTGCTTTGGCTCCTGAATCCAGTTCCACCATCAGATATTTACCCATGGATCCTGTCACCCGTCCCATTGCACCGTTACAGACTTTACCTGTACCGTTAACAATTTGACTGGCCCTGGAGGTAAAATCATTCTGCCTCAATAAAATACGATCGCCAATATAAAACACTTGATCTTTAACTTTAATCTCAGATCCTAATTTGCCCATAGACTTAAGCTGCTGACGGGTTAAATCATTAAGCCTATCCACATCCACCTGACGATTAGCCAACATCAAACTCTGCCGACCTTTTTCTAAGTCATTAAGAAAGTTTGCAACTACTCCTAAATGGGGTGTCAAAGAGACATTTGCTAATTCTTTTTCTCCTCGATGTGTGGTTTGATCAACATATGAGGACTTTGGTTTTCCCCAAACTGTTCCAGAGTCCTCAACCACGTCTGGGGCGTAATAATAAAAACAGTTCTGGTAGTGATTCAATGCTTCTCGAATCCTTCCTTCAGATAACCTCAAGGTGGCCGTACGGTCACCCTCTTTTTTTTGCCTTAAGATATGCGTCAACTCATAGACTGTATCCGTTTCTCCAAATGCCAATCGACCAGCCGCACCGCGTCCAATTGCCTTCAGCTGATCTGGATCACCCACAAGAATAGCCTTGCCCCTAGCCCTATTCAATTCAGATAGCACCCTGGTCAGTATATGAGGCGGCGCCATGGAGACTTCATCTAAAATCAACACTGTTCGAGAATGAAAGCTATATAGCTGTCTTTTAAAAGCCATTTTCCTCAAAGATGACTTATCTCCTTTTCTCTCCAACTTTGCAATCTCATCCCATTCATGAACATACTTGTGCAAGGTAATACTCTCGATTCCCTGCTCTTGACTTAAAGCCTCTGCAACCCGCCCTTGAAAAGCAGCGGCCCTTACCTGATAGCCTTTGCTCTGATATGTATCTTTTACAATCGAGAGAACTGTACTTTTACCAGTCCCAGCTCGGCCAAGTAAAACGCCAAGCCGTTTATCAGAACAAAGATGGTCAATAGCCCCTGTCTGCTCTGCGTTAAGGGCATACCCCTCTCTTCTCTCAAAATCTTTGATAAAGCTTTTTGGACCTGGCGCACCCCAACCAACACCTAGATCTTGATTAGCAATCTCTCGGCCTTGATAGGTTTGTCGAACATAGTCCTTCATAAACTCAGGCACGTGCGATCCAAGAGCTATCTTTTCTCCCACCGCAAACACAGCTGATTTAGCCCGCCGCCATAAACTCTGTTTTGAGATCGTACTTTGAGAGAATGCCTTTAAAGTACTGGTTAACTGCTGCTCCAACTCATAATCACTGGTCAGCATCTGATGCTTTGATCCAACGTCTCTGGTCTCAACAAGAGAGAGCAAGGCTGAACTAAGCCTGTCCTTCATCGCTTCAATCAACACCGCCCTGTCCTGATCAGAGAGTTTTTTAAAGGAAGACAACGTTTGACCAAAAACATCATCGACTTTGCCCTGTTCTTGTTGGTGCAACAAAGACTGAATCAAAACTGCTTTATTATGTGAGGTTTTAACATAATGATTTAATGCCTTAACCAGCCCCTCTTCCGTAAACAGCACCTTACTTTGCACAACCGCCTTAAGCAGTTCTTCTGGGCTTTTAAGCACAACCTTTTCATTAGAGATTTCAATCTCTTTGTTTTCTTCAACAATCCGGCTGGGGGCTTTCATCTTGTCAGCATACCAACCTCTATGCTTGGTCGGAGCCCTTTCAATTCCCTGGTCTTTTAAACTGCGATGATCAACACGGATGTTATATCCCCATTCCTGACACCGATCATTGATCACCTCAGCAACGCTTCGTCTCATCTCTTTTAAAACATGTCGGGGATAGCGATGCTTAGCCTTTGAAAAGTTACCCTCTTCATCAATCGCCCGCATGCTGGCAATCATATGTACGTGTGGGTTGTTTTCCTCATCATGAATGGCATATAGAACCATCAATCGGTTTCTAACAAACAAAACTCTTGCCAACTCTTCGGTCAGTTGAATCTTTTCCTCGGTTGAGAGCTCCTTTGGCAAAGCTATGATGCACTCATATCCCGTACTGGCTGAAGCTAATAACTTTTCTTTTCGCTCCATGCTTTTTTGATGACGTAGAGGATCATTATTTCCCCGAAACCGACCTCCAATAATTCGATCTTCATTAGCCTCAAGAACATCAACAAAACTCTGCACATTCTCATATCCAATAAAACCATCTGGCCTTAATATCTTTGAGGCCAACACTCCACCTTCAGGCCTTGGATAAGAAAATAACTGGCCTGTTCTCTCTTCAACCACTTTCTCACCAGTAATATAAGCAGCACTAGCAGATACGCTCTTCTCTCCACTCCTTGATATAACGCCAGCATGAAAGTGATAGTAACCAGCCATTATTTTTTAAGCTTTAGATCCGATAGCAATTGAATTTTTCTATTAGCTTCAAAACAGTTTTCAAGAGTATTTATTCTCTCCCAGTACCATTGATCTTTTTGCCTTACCTCGCCAAAAGGATCCATACAGGATTGCTTTTCTGTTATTTTTGATATCTTCATATACATTCTCCTTTAAATTTATATATATAACGTTGTCCGACTGAAGGTCCGCACGCATGATTATATCATGCATAAGTGCGCATTGCAATTTATTGCCATGATTATCGATAGATAATTCATCATTATTTTTCCTCATTTTCGTTATTTGGGTTTACTTGATAACGGGGTTCCCGTATTATTTGATTGAGATATTAAGATTTATGGAGATGATATGGCTCAACAGATTAATGCAAAGCTTAACAAGCTTGAACAAGACAAACTAAAACTTGAAGCAGAGATAAAGTCTCTCAAAAAACAACAGATCCAAGAACTTTCTGCCCTCTTATCTCTTGTCTGTGAAGATCACCAAATTGATCCTATGGTCTTACTAGGTTCTTGCTTAGAAACCGCTAATGATTCAAAAACACTCTCTCTAAGAAAGGAGGAATGGCTTAAAGCCGCTACATCCTTTCGTAAGAAAAACAAAGCACGACTCTCTGCCTTACTTGACAAAAAAGATTAAGAAAACGAAACAGATGATCAATCGCTTAGAGAAGCAAAAGACTCAAGAGAAAATACATCAAGCCACCCTCTCCTCTTCTCTTCGCAAACAAGAAACCAGAACCAAAATACAACTCGGTGGGCTCTTATTAAAATCAGGACTAGCAGATTGTTTTGATATATTTCCAGGTGATGATCTTCAACTAGATCCAGAAAAACATCAGCTTGCTATGAGCCTTTTAGGAGCTCTTATCGACCTCAAAAACACCGCAGAAAAAGATCCTGACCTTTACAATTATTGGCTCTCTCTTGGATTGAAAAAAATCAATGGTTAATTAAATACTTTCTCTAAAATCTTCCTAAAATTACTTAGAACAGTCTCTTTTTTAAAATGTTCTCATAACTACAATAAATTATATTATTTCAAATTATTTACACAAACTATACATAATATCTGTGTTTTTATCTTCTAACAACTTATTCAATTTTCACTGGGAGTCTTAACAAAACCATTTGAGACAAGAAATTCGTCTTCATAAGAAAACCTAGAATCAATCATAAACAGATCCAAGTGATCCAACATCCATTCTACTAGAGTAAGCCTAGCCTCAAGCTCATCTGCCATTTTCAAGCGATGCATTTCTTTTGTATAAGCAGGATGTCCACGGGGATAAGCCTCAAGAATATGTATATCCTCACCTACTTTTTTAAACCTATGACGGCAATAAGTTTTAGAGAGCCATTCTGAAGAAGGTTCTTTTTGGATCTTTTTGTTTGTTTGAGCTAGATAATCAAGTGAATATGAACAGTTTTCTAAAAAATCCGTTCCACCAACTAACTTGCTCTTAGCTAACCCTCTATAAAAAGAAGTTTCACTAAATACTTCTAAATCCTCTAGAGCCCATGTAGCCAAGGGAGCTTTAGCAGCAGCTAATGATTCTGCTTCAACACGGTGAAGTTCCAAACTTGCTACTCCTCCGAAATGGCAGGAAAATGCCTCAATTGCATATAATCCCGCATCTCTTTTTAATTCAACATAACGATGGTTGAGATATTTTTTTCCATATTTTTTGATCTGTTCATCTTGGGGAAGAGATAAAATATCAGAAAGCAACTTAGGCGCCTTTGGATTAATTTTTATTGTAGTATCTTTCCTTTTAGGTTTTTTAGCAGTTTGCTCTTCACCTGCTCTTACCGCTTTGGACCTCTTTCCTTTTTTTGGTGTTTTGAAATCAAAAATTCTGTAGATAAAGTTCTTACTACTGACATCTCCTCCATCATGTTGAATTGCACCAATAAGAGCTTCAAGCGTTGCTGCGTAGTTTTCACTTTTATTAGTTCCAGCAGGACTTTGCCAAACATGATTCAAATCATCAACTAAACCTAACCCTACAAATCTTTTTGAGAGAGCTAGGTTAGTTTTATATTTTTCTCGTTGAGTATGAATTTCATGAGCATCTTGTGAATTAGAGTAGAGATATTCAGTTAATGTTTTGTAAAGAACCCCATCTCCAAGTGATTCAAGTTTTCTAAATTCTGGGGTGCCAACAGCAAAACTTTGTCTTAGACAAGTCTGATCTTCAAATTCATAGCCAATTTTACTTGTTACAGAGGCAATATTTAAGCCTGCTTCTGTGGATAGCGAACCTAATAGCAATAGGAGGAGGTATTTTACATAAAACATTTCACAATTTCCTTTGGGGCTGGCCTAGATAAGGGAG
>DLRV01000002.1:2739-6931 GCA_002500565.1 Holosporaceae bacterium UBA7879 | reverse complement strand
CATAAGCACATGGCTGTACCCTCAAGCCAAGGCATAAGACGAAGTGTTGATAAATCAGGCTTCATTACGTAGTCACCATAACCTGTCGACCAACTTGTCGAAGCATAACCATCAGGTGTTGCCATTTCTAAATCTGTAGCCAAAAGGTAATTGCAGCAGTGCGTTTCATCCTCAGCTATTTCTAAAAAAGCTTCTGCATGGAAACGCTTTCCCATCAAACGACCCTGCATATCTACCATACAGACTAAAACTGTATCAATTTCTTGCTGTGAGATTTTCAATTTTATTTCTTCAAAAGTCATAAAATTTTCCTCGTTGATATTAGACACAAGCGGAAGCTCTGAAAAAATTACTCTTTATTATCAAAGCCACCAAAATTTTTGAACAAATTTGGGTCACTAAAAATATCGTTATATTCATTGGACCGAGTGGCGCCACTTTCACCTTCTTCTTTTTTGTCAGTATCAAAACCACCAAAGTTTTTAAATAAGTTTGGATCGCCAAAAATATCATTATATTCTTTCGAACCACCAGTTTCAGCGCCACCTTCATCAGTTGCTTCAACACTTTCTGCATTCTGCTGCAAAAGTTTTAATTGATCAGCAAAATTTGATTTTTTAGAGGCTTCTGCCTTTTCAACACACTCAGCACCGTACATATTATTTTTTATGAGCTGCTGCCATGTAAGCACAGCTAAAATTAAAAGCAGCAGAAATACAAATATAGATTTAGGAATTTTAAAAAATTTTGGCTGTTCTTCAACAAGCCTGTTACCACTAATTTCACTAAACATTTTAACTTTGTTTTCACGGTCCTTTTTTCTTTGGTTAGACCTTCGTGAAATTTCGTAGAAAAAAGCGCCTATCAATGTGAGACATATGATTACGAGCGCAAGAGCACTAATAGCAGGACTTATCCCTAATCTGACTTTTGAGGCTATAACTGTGGTCAGGGTTTGCTCTGATAAAATACTAAAAACCGTTGTATTATAATTTTCAAATGATGCTAAAAAAGCGATTACTGCCGAAGAACCTATAGCAGGCATCAGATATGGAACTAAAATTTTCATAAAAACCTGGGACTGGCTTGCACCCAGATCAAGCGCTGCTTCTTCCTGGGTGGTATCAAACCTCTGCAAACGCGCCACAAATATCAAAAAGCAATATGTTGAGATAAAACATGTCTGCCCCAGAATCGTTAGAAATATTCCATTTCTTCCTAACTCTGAAATAAATCCATCACCTCCCAATGTTGCTATACGATCCCATAATACAACTGTTGAGATACCAATGATAACACCGGGAAACAAAACTGGCATAATAGACATAGAGTAGAATAGAGTGCGCAATCTGCTGTTTACTTGTGTCAATACGATAGCGGCAGCCATTCCAATTGGTACGGATAAAGTCACCACCCCGGCCGCGATAATTAAACTTGTTACAATCCCTTCATGTAAAGGTCGGTCTGTAACTAGACCAGCAAGGCGCTGACCATCATAAGCGATTTTACCTTCATTGAACCATCTGAAACTGAAACATTCCCATGGTGTGATCGCCGGGAATTCTGCTGAATTAAAAGCAGTAACACTCATTATGACCAATGGCCCAAAGAGATACAAAAAGAAAATGAATATATACAAACCTAAAAAAGCTTGGATGGCGAGATTAGGCCTCATCTAACAACCTCACCAATTGTAACTTTAAACAATCGCATCATTAAAAGCACAAATGTAACAGATACGACAAGCAGTATGATTGAATAGGCTGAACCGCGGGACCAATTATCGTTCATATTAAACCATTGATAAATCAGTTGCGTAAACCAATACGTATTTGGACTACTCAAAACTACTGGTGTGGCTAATGCCCCAGCCGTCAACATGAAAACCATCGTGCATCCCGATGCTATCCCAGCTTTCGCGTGTGGTATTACAATTCGCCAGTGTGTCCTTACTGTAGATGATCCCAGATCTTTTGCTGCCTCAAGCTGATTTGTGTCGAGCGTTTCTAATGCATTATAGAGAGGAAAAATCATCAACAGTATGTATGCGTAAGTTAAACCTGTATAAAGAGCTATGTCCAAGGCAATAAAATTCACCGCAGTACTAATTAAGCCCAATTCAAGTAAGATATTGTTAATAACGCCCTCACCTGCAAACAAAATTCTAATGGCAAAAGAACGCAGAAGCTCATTTATCCAAAATGGTATAACCAAAGCTAAAACTAATAAGCGAGCTGTATTTGGCGTAGCTAGCTTTGCTATGTAAAAAGCTATTGGATAACAAAAGCACAGATTGATAATTGTAACGAGAACTGCTGTAATAATCGTATCAAAGAAAACGCCAATATCTACATAATTATAGGCATCCTTACTTGTTTCAGATCCATATAAAAAGTGCTTATAATGCGTTAACGTATATACATCATCTGGACCACCTCTGAGCAAGGGCGGCAAATTTGGCCTAAACGACAAATCGAGCATATATAACTGAGGTATTACGATTAGAAAAACCAACCAAAATATTATCGCAACTAGAAAAAATGTAGCGATAACGGGGCCATTTTTCTTGTAGAAACTATTCATCATTTAACCTGTTTAATCGAGAGCAAGAGCACCGGTTGGAAGTACAACGGCATTGTCCTGAGAAAAGGAAAGAGAGACATTTTTAGAAGGCGCCATCCCAGAAGTATCAGTACTGCTGGGAACACTAAATCTGATATCAACGCCTTCTTTGGACCTTAGAAATATATTTTTAAGGTTTCCCTCAAACTCGATAGTTTTGATCTCTGCTGAAAACGAGTTCTGAGCCTTCTTGGAGCTGCCTTTCAAGCTTATAGCTTCTGGCCTCACAAACATAATAACTTCATCACCAGCTTTGAACTTATAATTTTTTTTATCCAATCCTAAGCCAGCTTGCCCTATAAAGGATGAACCACCCGTTTGCACTTTTACTTTACCACCTTCAACTTTTTCTACTTTTCCGTAAAAAGCATTGTTTTCCCCAACAAATGTCGCAACAAATGGTGTACAAGGTGCTTCATATACATCGTAACAAGATCCAACTTGCTCTAGCTCTCCTTCATTCATCACACCAACCCTGTCTGACATAGTGAGAGCTTCTCCCTGATCGTGCGTGATGTAAATAAAAGTAATACCAACTCTTTGCTGAATGGCCCTCAACTCAGTTCGCATTTTTTGCCTTAATTTTAAATCTAACGCAGATAACGGCTCATCTAACAAAAGAACCTTGGGCTCTACAGCCAAAGCTCTTGCTATGGCTACCCTTTGCTTTTGGCCACCTGATAGTTCATGAACCTTTTTGTCACCCTGCCCATTTAATGCAACCAAATCTAGCAACTCATCAGCTCTTTTACGCCGGGAAACTTTATCATGACCACGAACTTCAAGAGAGAAAGCAATATTGTCTGCTACTGACATCAATGGAAATAGCGCAAGGTTTTGAAAAATTAGTGACGTAGGTCTTTTATTTGGGCCTATTCCTGCCATATCCTGGCCGTCTATTAATACTTTACCCTGCGATGGCTCAAGAAAACCTGAGACTGCGCGCAACAAGGTCGTTTTTCCACAACCAGACGGTCCAAGAAAACTGAAAAATTCTCCAGCGCCAATTTTTACATTAACATTTTTAGCGGCATAAAAATTTCCAAAGGCTATGGAAACATTTTGCAACTCAACTTCAGCGCTCATATGTTTTTACCTCAAAAGTACGACAATTTATTTCATATGAAGTTAAATATAAACGAGCGCCTAACATAAATTAGGCGCTCGTTTTTTATATTACTTATTAAGCAGTTTCAAACTTGTTTGCATATTCAGCACGAGCGTCTGCAAACCAAGGTGGTTCAGGTGGCCAAGCGTTAAGCTTAGATGCTGTATCACCAGGATAAATCGCCTGTGAAATCGCTTTAGTCTCATCCGTGTAGTGATCAGAAGCACCAATCACCGCTGAGTTGTAGCCAATCTCGTTGATAGTCTTTCCACCAACTTCTGGAGTAAAGCTGTAATTGATGAGTTCATATGCTTCATCAATATTTTCAGCCTTAGCGGAAAGTGTGATACCATCGACCCAAGCTAATGCACCTTCATCAGTAGTTTGATAGGCAACTGGTTCACCGGCCTTCATCATTGAAACAATTGGGCCGTCCCAAGTTTGTCCAACAACTACGCCATC
>DLRV01000002.1:0-2405 GCA_002500565.1 Holosporaceae bacterium UBA7879 | reverse complement strand
GAAGTAAAGCCCTGCTTTTGTGGATCTGCACCTGACCAGAACTTAACGAGGTTGCCTTTCTTAGAAATGCAGTACTCTGTTATAGTTTCCCAGTTCTTCCGCATCGTATCTTCATCTTTATAGGAAGCCCAGAAATCCATTTTGCCTTGATGGTGCATCCAAATACCACAACCAGTCATCATGGAGTAAGTACGGCCCATCATAAACGCACCGTTTATACCAGGATTTGGTTCCCAAAGGTCACCAAAGCTTGGAAGACCATCGGGTGTCCACTTATCAGTACGCCATGAAATTGATTCTGTACCCCAAAGCTGTGGCACCCAGTGAGAACCTTTTCCACCAAAATTCCAGTCTCTTTCACCAACTGCAACCATACCAGGATTGACGTTTCCGATATTAGTAATTTTATTCATGTCAAAAGGAGCCAAGACACCGAGGTTTTCCCACTGCAAAGCTCTCATGTTGGTAGGACTTGCCAGGTCAAAGCCTGCACCACCACCGGCTTTCATCTTGGCTATAATTTCACCATTATCACCGATTTTTGTATGATTTACGGTAATGCCTGTTTTTGCTTTAAAATCTGCAAGTATAGAATCGGGCAGGTATTCACCCCACATCAAGACATTTACTTCGCCACTCGTTGCGGCAAACGCGTTTTTAACAAACATAGGCGCTACAGGAGCGAAAGCAGCAAGTGCTGCACCTCTTTTTAATAATGTCCTACGATTGAAGTTTTTTGCAGCCATTCCAACTGACTGCGGTGAGTTTTTCTTTTCTTTCATAGTTTCCCCCTAGAGTTAAATGAATGAGAGACTCTCTAAAGAGTGTGCGGTTGAATATTTTAAAAAGCAATGAAAAAAATATAAAAAGAATTTGCTTTTTTTCCTGATTATTCATCAATTGGTGTTATTGATTAAATCCAAAAAGAAATTTTTTTTCAGTGTGGGCGAAAAATATGTCTAATTCCCTTTTGACAACAGTAATTGGTTCATTCCCTAAACCCAATTATCTCCCAATTGAAGACTGGTTCGACGCTGCCAGAAATGAGGGAGCCATGAATGCCGAGCGGGTTACAGAAAATTTCACAAAATATAAGGAAAACAAAAAAGAAAGTGATGAACATCTTTTCATCAAAGCTGCTAAAGAAGTGATCGATTTACAGATTGATTGTGGCATCAATATACCTACAGATGGTGAAGTGCGCCGAGAAAATTATGTGCACTACCACTGCAGATACCTTGACGGTTTTGACTTCAAAGAACTCGAACGCAGAATCTTCAGGGACGGTGCATATGACTCACATCTTCCAGCCATCCGAAAGAAAATAGAACATCACAACGTCGGTTATGCTGCTAAAGACTATTTGAGTAGTCAAAAACTATCTTCAGTCCCAATAAAATTTACCTTGCCTGGACCACTTACAATTATGGACACAACGGCTGATTGTTATTACGAAGACCGTCCAAAACTGAATAAAGACTTAGCTGATACTATCAACAAGGAAATTTTAAAACTGGTGGATGTCGGTTGTAGGTATATTCAAGTTGATGAACCTCTTTTTGCTCGTCAAGTGGATGACGCATCTTCTTTTGGTATGGAGGGTATAGAAAGATGTTTTCACCAGGTTCCAAAAGAAGTGACAAAAGTTATACACATGTGTTGTGGCTATCCAGATCACCTGGATGACGAAGATTACAAAAAGGCTGATCCTAATAGTTATCATCAGCTAGCCAGTGAGGTCGACGAATTAAACATTGACCAAGTGTCTATTGAAGATGCTCATTGTCACAATAATCTGGAGCTTTTGGAAAAGTTTGAGAAGAAATCTGTTATCTTTGGGGCTATCGCCATTGCTTCAAGCCGAATTGAAACAGAGGATGAAATTATCAATAGAATTAACACTGCCCTAAATCATATCGATAGAGATAGACTTGTCATCGCTCCTGATTGTGGCCTTGGCTTACTAACTCCTGAACTTGCGGAGGCAAAATTACGTATTATGTGCTCTGCTGTGAAAAAGGTGTAGCCTGATAAGCTAACAATTAGCCAAAAGTTTCGTTTGGTCGTTACATTTATTTATGTTTTAGTCATCTAATAAAGGCCGGAGGACAGCCATGGGAACTAAAAATTCAATACTTTTGGGAACTCTTGGAAAATATTCAGATCGGTTTCATACTTACCAACCCGAAAAGAGCTTTAAAGAACGTTTGGATGTTGCCAAATCCATTCCTCGCACTGATGGCGTTGAGCCCGTTTATCCACAAGATTTAGGTCACAACGGAGAAAATTTGGAAATACTGAAAAATAGTGACCACAACGTTTCTGCAATTAACGTCAACTTAAAAGGCGAGGATATTTTTAGAGCAGGATCATTTACAAATCCAGACGCTTCAATAAGAAAAAAA
>DLRV01000034.1 GCA_002500565.1 Holosporaceae bacterium UBA7879 | reverse complement strand
TTGTGTCGGTGGTTCGAGTCCGCCTCCGGGCACCACTTCTTGAAAACGATTGAAACAATCCGTTACTGTCAATTCTATCGTTGCTTTGCATATAAAAACTTAATCACTTTGGTTTGTTTTCGTGGGTTACACATTAAAGTCATCTGTTCATTGTTCTGGTGTTGGTGTTCACTCGGGTCAGCCACTGACTCTAAGATTGTGCCCAGCACTTAAAGGGACAGGCTATGTATTTGAGCGCGTTGATTTAGAAGAGTCTAAACGGTTTATCCCAGCAACTTTTCAAAACATAACCAATTCAAAGTTTAATACTCAGATAGGTTTTAAAGATGTAGTGATTTCAACGGTAGAGCATGTGCTGGCTGCTCTAACAGCTTGTCACATTACGGATATGATTATTCAAATAGATGGTCCTGAAATGCCAGTTATGGATGGAAGTTCTGGATCTTTTGTTAAAATAATTCAAGAAGGTGGCTTGGCCCAAGTCTCAGATACAAGGTCTTTTTTAGTTTTGGATAAAGAGCTTTTTGTGGAAACAAGTTACGGGTCTTCTATTCAATTAATGCCTGCGAGTTATTTCAGTATTCAGGTTGTGCAAGATTTTAAGGGCCGGGAAGGGGTCCAAAACCAATTTTTTAAAATAGAGGATGTGTACTGTTCGTTTGCGGAGCAAATTGCGCGGGCCCGGACTTTTGGGTTCTATCAGGATGCTGAAAAAATGTGGGCAGCGGGGCTTTCAAAAGGCGCTTCTTTGGAAAATACGGTGGTGGTCAAAGAAGGTGTTGTGATGAACGAAAAAGGTTTGCGGTTTGATAATGAATGCGCGCGCCACAAGGCACTGGATATTATCGGCGATTTTGCTTTGCTGGGGTATGGTCTGCAATTGGCCTGTCATGCGCAAAATCCAGGACATGAATTGAATGCCATGGTAATGAAAGCGCTACTTGAAAACCCAGGCCATTGGCATATTGAAGAAAAGCTTGTTAAGCCATCTTTTGAAATTTAATTTTGTTTGCTAAACTATATCGAAAGTGAATGATTTCGCATGCTTTGTGCGAAAGCTGTGATACACTTTGGGTGCATCCAGGGAGTGATGATGAAATTTTTGTTGTTTTTAATTTGTATTGTTTTTGTAAGCGCAAAAGTATTTGCTGCTCCTGGAGATGCTTATGCCATAGGAACGGCTAGCGGTTCTTATGATATGGCCTCAGCAGAGTCTGAACCAAAAGCAAAACCGGCTGCTGATGGCTATGAAAATGATATCCTTAGCAACAACCCTGAAGCTTCCTCTCCGTCTGTTCCACTGAGCCCTGAAGCCCGGAAGCTGCAAGAAGAATCATTAGAGGCACAAGAAAAAGCAGCCCGCGCCAAAGAAGCAGCGCGCTTGGCCGAAGAGGCTGATGAAGAAAAAGCCAAGGCCGCCGCCCTGGAAAAAAGTGCGAAAGCGAAAGAAGAACGAGCAGAAGCTGCTGCAGCGGCTGCCCAAGGAGAGCAACCGCCACCGCTTCCACCAAGGCGTGCATCGGGGGAGGATCAACCACCACCAAGGCCTCCTAAACCCGGATCAGGAGACCAGCCGCCACCTCGTCCGCCAAAGCCCGGCGAAAAACCACCAGCGACAAAACCAGCTGATGGTGGATATGCTGAAATTGGTGAAGATGGCAGTTTGCAAACCTCTGAAGCTGATCGGCAAAAGGACTTAGAAAAGAAAATAGCTGAAAGTGAAACAATTGGGTGTGAGCGTGAGAGCACTCACAGTGATCCGATTTGTACACAAGATAACGGACGTAGGTATAATCAACGGACCAAGGAAGAAGTATCACCTGCGACCAGGCGTACACCTAAGTTTAAACCACGAGATACCAAGCGCTGTTATGATCAAAGATCAATTGGTAGCCTTGGACGAAAAAGAAAAGTCTGTGAACGGTTTGATGGATCAACCTATGATCAAAAGACAGGCAAGAGCTTATCAGCGGCAACGCGAACAAAAGAAGAGGCACGCCAGCATGCTTTGGACCATGAGGATGCACAAGAACAATATAAAAAATCTAAGTATGGCACACGCGATGATAAGCGTTGTTATATGAAGGGCGTGCCTGGATTCCGAAAAGAGGTGTGTGAGCGTTTTGATGGATCGGTATATAACAAACAAACAGGTGAAGAAATTTCTGGACCTACCCGAACGGCAGAAGAAGCGCAGCAGCATGCCTATGAGCATGAGATGAAGGAAGAAAAAGAAAAAAAGGATCCAACTATACATTGTGCCCGCAAAAGTACATTGAGCTTGGACAAGGTGTGCACGCGGGAAAGTGGTGAAGAGTATGACCCCAAAACAGGCAAAGTCATTAAACCTGCCCCTGGCGCGGAACAAGAAGAAGATGCAGACAGTGAAGAAGGTGACGAAAACAAGAAGGCACTTGTTCCTTCCGAGGAATCCAAAGATCAATCCGCGGGCGGCACTGTAGAAAACCGTTCAGAAGATGATGAGTGCGAATATCCTAATCCGGAAAGTCGTAGCATGGTCTGTACAACTGCGGATGGCACAAAATATGATAAGGAATCTGGACAAATCGTCGATGGCGATGATGCTGACGACTTTGCCGATGGTGATGGATATGATGTAGTTGATGGAGATGGTATAGATACGGACGATGATGCTGAAGTTGAGGAAGATGATCAATTTGATGGTGGGGAGGGTGATGACGAAGACGATGATGGAGATGCCCCTGATGATGATGGCTTGCGCCCAAGGAATTTAGGCGACGGTGACTTTGATGATGGTGAGATGCCAGAAGGTGATGGCGCTATGCCCAGAAATTTAGGCGGTGGTGACTTTGATGACGGTGAAGGTGATAATGGTGGATTCAGCGGATCTGATAGTGAGGGTTTTGGCGATGGAAGTGGATCTGGTGACGGCGACGATTTATATAACGAAGGTGATAATACTGGTGAAGGTGAAGGATCCGACGTTGAAGATACCGAGCCGTTTCAAGAAGACCCAGATGATTTTACTCAAGAAATTAATGCAAATGAAACCCTTAATGATATCTACAGTAATCCCAAACGGTTAAAATGGTCACGTGATCAGACAACACGTGATAACCGTGATAAGTTCTTAGATGACAATAATCTATCAAGTCAGGTTTCAAGTGGTTCTTTTGGCAAGAATACCATGCAAAATGTTAACCCAATTACAAGTTTGCCAGATGGATTTGTCCAACAAAGCCGTGTACGAACTGGGGTTAACCCTTTTGGTAATAATAGTCGGTTTATGAAGCTGAATGCGATGTCTCGATACGATCCATGATCACCGCGCACATATCTTGCAGACCCTCTTGAAAACGATAAAGGGCAGTTGGATTTTTCTTTAAGGCATGCAGCAACGGCATGTTGTTGCCTAAAATGATTTGGTTGAACAAGCGGTGAAAGACGGGTGGGTTCAAATGATGAATCAGCTCTTCGACGATTGTATTGCGTTCTAGCGTGGTTGACCGGCTCTTTTCATACCACTTTTTGCGCGGATTTTTTAAGTGCTGTGGATTAAAAGTGGTTCGGTTGTAGTGCGAGTCCAACGCTTCAGCGGCAATATATAGTGCATCTGATTCGGTAGGGGTTAGGTATTGCCACCGTGTAAGCCAATAAATGGTACAGTTTTTATTTGGTTTCGGCATTTTTATCTCCTCAAAAGTTTGTTGCATTTGGGATATCGGGGAAGGAAATTTATAGCCAGGATTTATAGAAAGTAAGGATATGTTTTCTGTCCATAAATCTGATTTTGGGAGAATGTTTTATATTGACTCAAATATAATCTTAAGAGATGTTATAAAAATAATAGTTTAACGTGGGAATTTTTTAGTGAAGTTTTTTAATCTTTTAGCTTTTTCTTTAATAATGTGTATGCCGATCTTAGCTGAGTCAGATCGTTCAAAAGCGCCAACAGCGCAATCTAAGTCTTTTGTTTTGCGTCTTTTGGAAGCGCTGAATGGCCCCAGTCAAGAAAGGGTGAAAAAGCCTGATACCCAAGTTGCTGCGCAGATCCAGTTAACACAAAATAAAATAGATCAAAAAAAATATACTATAGACGGTGTTTTAAAGTCAGGGCAAAAAATAAAACTTAATGTTTTTGATGATCGTTATGATCTTCAGCATTATCTTAAAACAAATCTGTCTAATGGTTTGCAAACGCTGCCTTCTTTAACACTGCAAGAACTTCAAGGCTTGGTTGGAGATGCTATCCGAAATGCGCCAGTTTTGTTGTTGGGGTACTCAATTCGACAAAAATCTCCAACAGATTATAGTATTATTCTAAGAGATTTACCTCTTAAAAAAGTTAATGTGTTGGGTCCAAAAGATAAAGCGACAAGTGCTCTTATATCTATTATCAAACGAAGCCTTGATCGACAGCCTTTTACTAGCCGCTATAAACTTCAAAATCTAATTAAAAAAATTAAGGAACTACCTGGGTACAGAAAAGCGGGAGTTAAATTAGATCTTTTGGAAAGTAAAGATGCAGCATCGTTAACAATACAATTAAGAGAAACAGAAGAACATCAAATTGGGTATTCATTTAAAAATGACCTCTCAACAAAGTTAGGCCCTATCAATAACACGTTTAGTTTTGTTGCAGATAATGCCTTCATGGACCATGATCGGCTCCTGCTATATACACTTTTATCTCAAGAGCCTAAAAATTTATGGGGTGCGGGGTTTGACTATACATATCTGTTGACAGATACAGGGGTGCGACATGGTATTTCTGTTTCCAGATTTAATATTGATCCTGAAGGATTAGATGTTAATCGAAATTTATCAACTAAGAATCATAATTATGCCACTTATTTGATTATTCCACTTTATCAAGATTTAACGGATGAGTTGATATTTGTTCCAAAGTTAGATCAAAGCCGAGGATCTACTAACTCAATACAACAGATTGCCGCTATCATTCCAGGAAATGTTAATTTCTTAAATAGAAATCTGAAATCCATACAGACAAACTTTACAGCAACTCTAACCTATAAATCACAAGATACATGGGGTGGTAAAAATGATTTAAATCTTCGATATAAAAAAGGATTGGGCTTGACCATTGATAAGGCAAGAGATAGTGACCGCAGCAACTTGAGCGCATGGTCAATCTTGTTGGGCTATGAACGCAAGCAAAATCTTGGAAACGGTATCAGCGTAACACCAAGTTTTGATGTGCAGTGGGCAGACAAAGATACAGGCCCTAATCAGTCTTATAATTATGGAAGTAAAAAAATCGAACGCGCGTATAGATCACACCAAGTGCAGGGACAATCTGGAATTCGTTCTGGTATTCAAATTTCTTACATGGACTTTATATATTCATATTATAGCTATGGCCGAATTAAAAATCATGCCAACAACGAAGGGACAACCAAAGAAGAAGTAACATCTACTGCTGTTGGTCTAAATGTACCTTTATTTCAGTATCTTTTTGCTAATGTAGAATATGCAATTCCTTTAAAAAGAAGGACAATTTATGCCGATGGCAAGCATCGTAACAAACTGTTTGTTTCTGTAAGTGGCAGATGGAAGTTTTAAAAGAGATATTTTGGAGAATACAAATGAAATCTATAATTAAAAAACAAAATAATTTAAAATTCGTTTCAATTTTAAGTGTTTTTTTTGTAGTTGCTTTTCAAATCAATGCCAATATAGATACCTCTGTTGCTTTTTTGAATCTGGATACACTGGGAAATTTAGACCCTTCAGAAATAATTGATAACGCTAACCGTGAAATTATAACGCCAGAGCGCAAAAATTTAGAAGAAACGGTTCAGAAGAAGCTAGCCGATATTGCAAAGACAGGGGGGTCAGATATTCCAGGAACCAAGGATAAGTCTTACAAAGAGGTTGTTAAAAAAGATGCTGGGTTTTTATTGGAGGGTGAACGTTTCAAAAAATTATCAGATAAAGCTTTAAACGCCCTGAAAGAAAAAGAATATTCAACAGAAATAGCTAATGGAGATGATTTAGATTCCCCAAGAAAAAGTTTAAGGGTTGTGGATAAATCGCATGTTGTTTCAGAGGTTAGTTCTTTACTTAGAAGAAAAGGTGATGAGAGCGTAGATGCCCCAGATTACAATAATACAATAACATCCAATCCTTTGGATAAAACTGTTAAAGCGAATCCGCCCGCTGCTGTACTGCCTCAAGATAATCCACCTCCACAGGAACCACAGCCAGAACAACCACCTCAGCCTGAACCTGAACCTGAACCTCAGGCTGAGCGACCAGTTCTAAATAATCCAGATGTTGAAGATATGACTGACAAAGTAAAAACTGAAGAGCAGAAGCCAGAGAAGACTGACAAAATTACAAACATTGATGATCTTGAGTCTGAACCTGAACCTCAGGCTCAGCGACCAGTTCTAAATAATCCAGATGTTGAAGATATGACTGACAAAGTAAAAACCGAAGAGCAGAAGCCAGAGAAGACTGACAAAATTACAAACATTGATGATCTTGAGTCTGAACCTGAACCTCAGGCTGAGCGACCTATTCTAAATAACCCAGATGTTGAAGATATGACTGACAATAACCTAGTAGGGATTGATGATAATTCCACTAGTGCTGTGGATTCATTTGATAATGCGTTTAACAGTGAATCTTTAACAGACCGACTTAGTGGGGTAGCATTAAATATCAGCACAGAAACCCAAGCTGAAATTTTAGGAGTAGATTCTTTTGCTGATATTGATCTTAGTGGGGTAGGGGGAGATACTGTAGTCGCACAATCAACAGATAATGTGCATAACATAAATGTTTCATTTGATACAGATCTTAATGATGTAGCCTTCTATCATATTACGCAAACAACTGAGGGAGCTGCAGATTTTGTGACTGCTGATCAGGTACTTCTAGGAAGTTCTGACTCTTCTTCTAACTCTTCTGACATTATAACAATTCCTGTTTCCTCTGATTCAGGTTCAGGAGGCTCTTCTCCAGAAGTCGTCTGAGATTTTTAAGTTTTTTAAGTAATAAAAATATTATTGACTATTTACAATAAGATGATAAATCATAGTATATTGTATTTTCACAGGGAGAATTTTATTCATGAAGAATTTTATTGTTGTAACAATCATTAGCTTATTAGGCCTTCAAGCCTCAGCTTTGACGAAAGCGGCTTTACCCGACCATCCAGCCCTGAAAAACAACAATTTCGTTATACGCCTTATGAAAGCGTTGAATGGTGAACTGCCACCAAAGCCAAAGCCTGATACAACCGTGCGTGCGCAACTGGCTCTTACCCCAAAGCCGTTGCAGGCGCAGACGTATACCTTCATAGCTCAAAATAAAAATGGCCAAGATGTGACAGTAACCATTGAAGGTGACCGTTACGAACTAAAGCATTACCTAAAAACGGAAATAAAAAATCGTTTGGCACAAGAAAGCACAGTAGATAGCGCCACAGTGAATAAATTGATCAGAGAAATATTAAAAAATTCGCCTGTTATTTTCTTAGGTTACAGTTTGAAAAGCGTCACTGGGACGAAATTTGTGTTCGTCCTAAAAAATCTTCCATTAAAAATGGCAAAAGTTCAGGGCCCAGAGGGTATAGCAACGCCTTCTGTGGTTGCAATGGTTGAAAACCATTTGAACAACAAGCCTTATATCACAGCCTACGATGTGCAAAATATGGTGCGAACCATACAAGAGTTGCCGGGCTATCAGGGTGCGGAAATTAATTTTAAGCCCAGTCAGACAAAAGATTCTTTAATTTTATTGCTTCAACTTAAAAAAACAGAGGATCATCATATTGGCTATCTTTTTAAAAATGATTTGTCAGACAAAGTCGGCCCGCTTAACAACTCTTTTAGCTTTACCGCAAATAATGCCTTTATGGATCATGATGCCCTGAAGATCTACACTGTCTTATCGCAAGAGCCCAAGAATTTATGGGGAATGGGCTTGGACTATAATTATTTGTTAACGGATAGCGGTATCCGCCATGGGTTTTCTGTAGGCCGTATGAATATTGACCCGGAAGGGCTAGATGCAAACCGAAACTTGTCCACGAAAAATGCAAACTACGCAACATACTTTGTGTTCCCTTTATATCAAGATTTAACCGATGAAGTGATTTTAACAACCATATTAGACCACAAGCGTGGCTCTACCAATGCCCCTGGGCTGACGATCATCAGGGTATTGGATGACGGTGGACTAAACATAACAAATTTGAATGACACGATAAAATCAATCCAAACAAACTTTATTGCCAACTTGAAATATAATTTTAAAGACACGTGGGGCGGTAAAAATGGGTTGACCCTGAACTATGTAAAAGGGTTGGGGTTGACAATTGACAAAGCACGGGACCGGGATCGGGGTAACCTAAGCGCTTGGTCAATTTTATTAGGCTTTACACGTAAACAAGATCTTGGAGATGGCTTTGCGGTTACACCAAGTGTGGATATGCAGTGGGCATCGGCCAAGGCAGGGCCTAACCAAAACTATGCCTTTGGGGGGCGGGCAATTGAACGGGCCTATAAAAACCATGCTGTGCAGGGTCAATCAGGGGTGCGAGCTGGTTTGAAAGTATCTTATATGGATTTTATCTATGCTTACTATGGCTATGGCCGTATTAAAAACCATGCCAATAATATTAGCACCCGGAAAGAAGAGGCCACAGCCACCGGGGTTGGGGTTACCATTCCATTGTTCCAATTCATTTTGGCCAATGTGGAATATGCCATTCCGTTGAAAAGGCGCACCCTTTATGCCGATGGCAAACACCATAACAAGCTGTTTGTTTCGGTGGGCGGTCGATGGAAATTTTAAGATATAATTTTAGGTATTAAAAATCAGGGGAGATAAAATAATGAGAGATGTATTAAACAAAACAAGGTTAGGTATGTGGTTGTTTGTTATATGTTGTTTTTTGACAGTTACCATTAATCAGGTTAGAGCGATGGATGGTACTGATGCACAAAGGGCGGTGTTTGTGGGTACGGTGGATACCCCCCTTCAGGCTCCTGTTGTTACAGATGATGATGCTTTTGAGGAGTATGAAATTAAATTAGCTGCTGCAGAGGTGGCTTTTGAAACTTTGAAGAATCTAGAGGCAAATGAAGATACCACCCAGGCAGAGATTGATGAAGCAAATGCAGATCTTTTAGAGGCAGTCCAAGAAGCCGATAATGCTTTAACGGATTTAAATCAAACCCGTGCTGATGCGGGTTTGGGAAAAATTGACCGGCCAGAATCTCTGAATATGGCGTCACAATATTTTGAACAGAAAGAAAACTATGAAAGTAAATTAGCTGCTGCAGAGGTGGCTTTGGAAAATGTGAATAATCTAAAGGCAAATGGAAATGCCACCCAGGCAGAGATTGATGAAGCAAATGCAGATCTTTTAGCGGCAGTTCAAAAGGGCAATAATGCTTTAGCGTATTTAAATCAAACTCGTGCTGATGCGGGTTTGGGAAAAATTGAGACGCCAGAATCTCTGTCTATATATAGGCGTAATGAGCAGACAGGGGATAGAGCACAAAATCCAGCAGCTGGCGGCGCAGGTGGTGCAGGCACAGGCGGTACAGGCAGCACAAGTACAGACCCAGGCGGCTCAGGTACAGGCACAAGTACAGGCACAGGCGGTGCAGGTGCAGGCCCAGATACAGGCACAAGTACAGACCCAGGCGGTGCAGGTGGTGCAGGTACAGGCGACACAGGTACAGGCGACGCAGGTACGAAGGCAGAGCCATTCTTTCATGACGGTGTTTGGTATATGGTAGAATTGAATCCAGGCGTTACGCCTGAAAATGCAACTTTAGAGGACGTACAGAATTTTTTTGGTGCTGTAAGCGATCCTGTTGATGATCTAAGCCCAGCGGATAATAATACCACTGGCCAAGTAGATTATGCGGTGTTGACTAGTAGACAAGTGTTTGAGAGTCCTGCTGGGACGATATGTGTTGATTCTGCCAGAGCTGAATTTCCCTGTGGTCTTCTTCAGGTGGGATAACGCTTTTCTTTTCACCCGTTACTCTGAGGAGAAATTCAATTTCGACATGAGGATTTCCCCTTTACCAGTTTCCCTGAGGAAGGGCGTAGCCCTGACGTGAGGGTCTTACCATACAGTGTTGAATCAGATTCCCACAGTCGTTTCACTCCTTCGGAATGACTGGTAAACCAAAACCAGTCACCCTGAGGAGCGTAGCGACGTGAGGGTTTCCCCTTTACCCGTCACCCTGAGGAACTTCGTTCCGTGAGGGTCTAAGTGAAGGCAGAAGAGATTCTCACGCGGATTTAAAAATCCGCTCAGAATGACGGGTTCTAGAAAGAGATCATCACGTCGGCGTGAACGCCTCCTCATGATGACGGGTTTTTTGTGGCAAGAGAGATTGCCACGTTGGAGCTGCGCTCCGCCTCGCAATGACTGGTTTTGGGGATGGCTACACAAAAAACCAGTCATCCTGAGCGAGCGAAGAGAGTGTGAGGATCTATATCGCTCTTTGCTCTTTCTATTTATTGACCAAAGCGATACGTTTTCAATATGACAGAAAAATACAAACAGCCCGCAGTTTATATGATGACGAGTTCTAATAACACGGTCTTATACATTGGGGTGACTTCAAACCTTGTCCAACGGGTATATACGCATCGGCAAAATTTGGTGCCAGGGTTTACACAAAAATACAAGTGTCACAAATTAGTATACTTTGAGGTTCACACTACGATGGAGATAGCGATCGCCAGAGAAAAACAACTGAAGTCTTGGCGCCGCAGTCGAAAAAATGAATTGATTGATGGATTTAATGCAGACTGGCAAGATCTGTATGAGTCGATTGTTTAAGGTTTTAAGAGATTCCCACAGTCGCGTTGCTCCTTCAGAATGACGTGAAAAATGAATGAGATCATCACGTCGGCGTGAACGCCTCCTCATGATGACGTGTTTTGGAGCTGCGCTCCGCCTCGCAATGACGTGAAAAAGAGATGAGATTGCCACGTCGGCCGCTGGCCTCCTCGCAATGACTGGTTTTGGGGTGCGCCTTATAACACCCGTCACCCTGAGGAGCGTAGCGACGTGAGGGTCTAGTGAAAAAGGAATAGAGATCATCACGTCGGCCGTTGGCCTCCTCGCAATGACTGGTTTTTTATTCTCAACTCCTTCGGAATTGTATAAGTTAAGAGATTCG
>DLRV01000030.1:71271-92648 GCA_002500565.1 Holosporaceae bacterium UBA7879 | reverse complement strand
TTGTATGCTTTCTTCAGTCTCAGGTTGTATGCTTTTTTCATCACCCAAAAGGTTTTCACTTTCTTCTGCCCTTACACCTACTGTTGATAGTTCGGGTACTTTAACCCAGCCATCTTGTATGCTTTCTTCAGTCTCAGGGACAGAATTAGAAAAATAAAAACAAGTAAATAATAATAAAATATATAACTTCATAAATAAAAAATTAATTTTTGTTATTTTTCATATAATGATTGCTTCTATAATTTTCAAGAGCAAAAAATGATTAGGAGCTAAGATATAAGCATTCTCAAAATTTAGAGAATGTCATAAGTAAGGTTCTTCAATGAATAGAGAGAAAATCAGACTTGTCTTATCGAACGAATCTTTTTTACGTTTTTATTATGCTCAACATTCGAGTGCGCAAACTTATGCCCACCAGCTTTATCTTCAACAAAATAAAGGTATTTGGTTTGCACTGGATTTAAAACGGCTTGAATTGATTTTTTGCCTGGATGGCAAATCGGCCCTGGCGGCAACCCCTCATTAATATAAGTATTATAGGGGCTTTGGATTTTTAGATCACTTTTAAACAGGGGCCTTGCGAGCTTTCCCTCTCCATTCGTTGCAGCAAACACAACCGTTGGATCAGCTTGTAGGCGCATTCTCTTTTTCAAGCGGTTCAAAAACACGCCTGCAATTAATGGGCGTTCGTGATCAAGAGATGTCTCCTTCTCAACGATTGAGGCTAAAGCAATAACTTCTTGAATATTCTTTAAAGGATGTGGAATCTTTCTTATATCAGTTTCTTGAAGATATTGGTTTGCTTGATTAGACATTGTTTCCAGCACTTTTTGAGCACTAATGGGTGGCGAAAACATATAAGTCTCTGGTAGGTAGTATTGATCTATAGTATCTATATTAATGTTAACCTTCTCGATACCTGGTTGTGCTTTTAAATACCGAACAATCTGCTTAGTCGTCCACCCTTCTGGAATTGTAATTTTAACCATCACATCAGAGTTTTGAGTGATCACATTTATAACCTTAAACATGGTAAAACTAGGCAAAAGTTGATAAACACCAGCTCTAATTTTTTTATCTAAATTCGTTAATTTGAGGAGCGTTCTAAAGACCAATTTAGATGAAATAAAATCATTTTCATGAAGTTGTTTCGCAACAGCACGCCCAGTCTTTTGCCGATCAATTGTAAAAACTGTTGGCACCTTTATCGGCTTGGTAAAAAATAAGTGGTAAGCACTGTAAGAAATAAACCCAACAACCAAAGAACAAATAATTCCAATAATCGCTATTTGGACTTTTCGCACGCGAAAGATGCTCCTTGGAATGATAACGTTCTAAAACTAGTGCCTTTTAAAGATGACTGATGCGTTTGTTCCGCCAAAACCAAATGAATTTGACATGGCAACATCAACCTTACGCTGCTTTGCGTGATGTGGAACCAAATCAATACCTTCCGCTTCAGGAACGGGCGTATCCAAGTTCAAGGTTGGTGGCACAATCCCATCGCGAATACTCAAAATAGAAAAGATGCTTTCCACACCACCCGCTGCACCCAACAAATGGCCAATTGATGACTTGGTAGATGAAACAGATAAATTATCTAGCTGATTATTGGTAATGGTTCGAATACCGGCCAGCTCTGATAAATCACCCAGGGGTGTTGAGGTACCGTGGGCATTGATATAATCAATATCAGAGGCATTGACTCTTGCATGTTTAAATGCATTGCGCATGGCCCTGACACCACCATCGCCATCAGGTGCTGTAGCTGTTGAGTGATAAGCATCTCCAGATAATCCATATCCCGCAACTTCAGCCAATATAGGCGCGCCGCGTTTAAGGGCATGTTCACGCTCTTCTAGGATCAGAACACCACTGCCTTCACCCATCACAAAACCACAACGATCTTGATCCCAAGGCCGTGATCCTTTTGTGGGCTCATCATTGTATTTCGTTGCCAGAGCGCGCAGTGCTGCAAATCCAGCAATTCCCAGGGGACAAATGGAAGCTTCTGTTCCACCTGCAACCATTACATCAGCATCGCCAAACATAATTAACCGGGCCGCATCACCTATGGCATGCGCACCAGTTGCACAAGCAGTGACAACTGAATGATTAGGGCCTTTAAATCCATGTTTAATTGAAACTTGGCCTGAAGCTAAGTTGATAAGACAAGATGGAATAAAGAAAGGACTCACACGACGCGGCCCTCTTTCATGAAGCGTAACAGCTGTTTGGGCGATTTTATCCAATCCCCCAATGCCAGCTCCAATCATGACCCCGGTTCGCTCAAGATCTTCTTCTTCGGTTGGCGCCCAACCAGCGTTATTAAGAGCTTCAGATGTTGCCGCCATTGCCATGACAATAAAGTCATCCATCATTGCCCGCTCTTTACCAGGCACAACAGCTTCAGGATTATAAAGACCTTTGGAAGCCGCATCCATAGCATCAGAACGTGGAACTTGACCAGCTATCTGGCAACTGTAATCGGTTGGATCAAAGTAATCAATACGGCCAAGCCCAGACTCACCATTAATTAATTTTTTCCAAGTATTTTCTACCCCCATCGCAAGGGGAGAAACCATGCCTAAACCGGTAACAACAACGCGACGCATGAGTAAAACTTACTTGCCGTTTGCTTCTAGGTAGGTGATAGCATCTTTTACAGTGCGAATTTTTTCAGCATCTTCGTCTGAAATTTCACAATTAAATTCTTGTTCAAAAGCCATGACAAGCTCAACGATGTAAATACTGTCTGCATTCAAGTCTTCTTGGAAACTTGATTCTTCTTTGATTTTGTCTTTTTCGATTTGCAGTGTCTTTGCAACAATATCAATAACTCTTTGTTTTACATCGCTCATGGGTTTTTCCTCATTTTATAAGTTAAAATACAAAACTGTTCGTAGCACACTTGCCACACGTTGGCCAGTCAAAAATAACTGGATGCGCCCAAGGACGCTTAAATCATAGCCAATCCACCATTTACATGAAGTGTTTGACCTGTCACATAGCCTGCTTCCTCACTTGCTAAATAAACAACAGCTGCGGCTATATCTTTTGGCGTGCCCATTTTTTGGGCTGGGATAGATGACAGCAACGCATCACGCTGTGTGTCATTTAATGCATCTGTCATTTCTGTTGCAATGAATCCAGGTGCAACAGCATTAACCGTAATGCTTCTCGAAGCTAACTCTTGTGCCAAAGATTTTGTTTGACCAATCAGCCCTGCCTTTGCAGAACAATAGTTAACCTGTCCTGGATTACCCGTCACTCCCACAATTGAAGAGATGTTGATAATTCTGCCACCTTTAGCTTTGATCATTGGCATGGTCACTGCTTGTGACAGCAAAAAAGGCACTTTCAAGTTTACAGCCAACACATCATCAAAATCATTTTCTTTCATACGCATGGATAGCCCATCGCGCGTGATGCCGGCATTATTCACCAGAATATCAATGCCGCCCATAATATCGATTGCACGTGGCACAACTGTTTTTACATCTTCAATGTTTGATAGATCGGCCACCAAAGAATGTACTTTTCCTGCAGGTAGCTCTTGCGCAAGGGCATCCAAACGCTCTTGTCGGCGACCCGTCATCACAACAGTTGCACCTTGTTGCACCAAGCTACGCACGATCTCGCCGCCAATACCACCTGTTGCCCCTGTTACCAGCGCTTTTTTTCCTGTTAAATCAAACATATTATTCCTCTATTTTTTTATTAAAAAACCCGACCAATGTTTCCATATCATTAATCGACTCGGTTTCAATTTCTGGCTCAATCCGACGAATCAGTCCTGTTAAAACCTTGCCTGCCCCTATTTCAATTGAACGCTCAATTCCATCAGCTGCAGCAAATTGAACCGTTTCAGTCCAACGTACGCGGCCGCACACTTGATCGATTAAATTTTTCTTTAACTGCTCTGGGTTACTCTCTGACCTTGCCGTAACATTACACAATACAGGCACAGTCGGATTTGCAAAATCTTCGCTCTTGATAGCTTCTTGCATGGTCAAGGCAGCTGGCTCCATCAGTGGTGAGTGAAACGGCGCACTTACTGGCAGCGGCAAACATCTTTTTGCTCCCTTATCTTTGGCAACTTGCATCGCAAGGTCTATTGCCTGTGCATGCCCGCTTAAAACATACTGGCCAGGCGAGTTATCATTTGCCAAAGCACAAACCTTGTTTGGCAGCTCATGTTGAACAATTGCCACAACACTTTCTGCTTCTTCCATAGTCAAGCCAAGAACGGCGATCATTTTACCGCGCCCAACCGGCACAGCTTCTTGCATGGCCTGGCCGCGCTTTTTAAGTAACTGAGCCGCCTGGGCTAAGTTAATCACACCTGCCGCGTACAAAGCTGTGTATTCTCCCAATGAATGTCCCGCAACATAGGTATGGTCGGAAACATTAAAACCAAATTCAGATTCCATAACTTTAAGAAACGCTGCACTCACACACATTAAAGCTGGCTGCGTGTTTTCTGTAAGGTTTAACTGATCTTGCGGCCCCTCTAAGATTATTTTCTTAAGCGGCACGTTTAAAACGTCTCCCACTTCTTCAAAAATCTGGCGAGCAATAGAGAATTGGTCATAAACAGTTTTGCCCATTCCAACAACCTGAGAGCCTTGGCCAGGAAACACGAGTAATGATTTTTTCATAGTTTAACTCACATCTGATGCAGCCTTTCTACAAAAAAAACAAAATTTTGTTAAGGAAATTATCTCAATATTTGTTATGTTAACGTAATTTTAAGGGTGTTTATGATGAACGTGTACGTGTTTGCGATGCTTTTTATGGTCTGCAGTTTGGCCAAATCAATGCCAGGCGATAGTGAGCCTGATGTAGAATCTGCTAAAAGAGCCGCAGCTGTAGCCGCTGCAGCATGGAGCGAAGATGAGGGTGATGATGGAAAACCACCTGAAGCAAAAAGAGCTGATCTTCAATCTGATAAAGATCGCTGCCGAGAACAAATAGAAAGCTTTTTATCCCAGGAAATTGATATTAAAAATGACCTTAGACTTGAATATCCTGAAACCCCTAATGGAATCCCCTCTCATTTAAGAGCTATATATCTGGATGCTAAAGCAATGGCGCTAACCACATTTATATACATGCAACGCTTCAGTGAAATAGAGGCATATGATTCGGGTCAAGGCCCTGAACTTTATTTACGATTAGAACGTGTTTTCAAACCAATCCCCAGCTCACTTCTGCCTATATTACCACCCCTAGAAGCAAAACTAACAAAAGTAAAAGAACAAGATATTCATGTTCTTTCAGCAAGAATAGATGGAATATATGGCTCATTCGAATCCGGTCTCACAAGGCCATCAACACCCTTTTTAAATGCAATAAGTTTCACCGAGGGGGCGCACAAAACCTGTTACGAAAACAACAAAATTGGCCCAAGGCTGGATCGCTTCTTATCTTTCATTGAAAGCTATCTCGAACAACATGAAACAATTGATGATTCTGAGAAAAAAGCTCAATCCCAAGAAAGGCTTAAACGTTTATATGAAATACTTCATAGTTTTGAAGATGCCTGCGTTGACCGCTCACTTTCTGCCCTCGATGATGCCGAACAAACAATGCAATTTATGATGGATTCTCTTTTGTTAAGCCCTGCAAAAGATTTATCTGAAGAGCAAAAAAATCAAAAACGTTACAAGCTATTATATTACGCCATTGAAAATTACAAAAAATATCAACTCATGGCTTTCTTGCATAAAAAATTTGGGAACAATCCCGAATTGAGAGAGGTTTACCTTGTTAATTTACTAAAGGTACAGAAATCACTTGGATTACAAGGCATGGTTAAAGAATTATTTTACTTAGCAAGATTCAAAGAACCTTTCCAGAAACCTTTTGCAGAAATTATGATTAATATTATTGATGAAATGACCGCTGATGGGTTTTTGGGTTTTGTATCCGGTATTCAAGAAATTCCCGATGAGTCAAGGCAATGGTTATATCAAAAAACGATTTTAGAAGAGCTTAATTTTGACGATACTTTTTACGCAAAGCTTGATGATTGGAGAACAAATCACGCCCTATACATCCCCAGAATAGAAAAAGAAGGCACATCTGGAATTTACCATAAAGCCTTCTACCAATGTGCTACAGAAGGGAGAGAACCTATGGAAGCATACGAATCATTGATGCGGCAATTTGTTAGAGAACAGGCAAAAAAAGATCTTATTGCCATGGGCTTTGCATTAGACACACCTTATTATCAAGAGAGCTTTACCGCACCAGAGTTATACGGAGATTTTTATCCATCCACATCATAGCTATAAAAACCTTTGACGCTGATGACATCTCTGAGTAATGTAATCAAAAAAATTAGGAGTTCTTAAGTGAATCAACAAATTATGAGCATGGCCCCCCTTCTACTAATCTTTGTGGTTATGTATTTTGTCATCATCCGCCCACAAAACCGCAAAGCGAAAGAACATCAAAATATGATTGCTGCCCTTGGTAAAGGCGACCGTATTGTCACGAATGGCGGTGTCATTGGCACAATCACAGATTTACAGGAAAAAGAACTTTCCATTGAAATTGCCCCTGGTGTTGTAATGCAAGTTTCCCGCCCAATGGTTGCAACCAAGATTGACGCACCGGCGAAAACAAAAAAAGTTGTTGCTGAGAAAAAAGCACCATCTAAAACTAAAAAAGCCGTTAAGAAGTAAGAGCCGCCTGTGACCCTCTCACTGACTCGTCTCTTTTTTGTCATTGCGCTCAGCATTTACAGCATACTTACAACGCTGCCCAGCTTCATAGATGCAAGCAGGCTGGCTAAGTACTGGCCTTCATTTTTCCCGCAAGCCAAAATCAGCCTAGGCTTAGACCTTCAAGGCGGCTCATCTTTGTTGCTTGAGGCAGATGTCGATACTGTGATTAAAGAACGTATTCGTAATTTGAAAAATGAAGTCCGTAAAGTCTTGCGTCAAAACAGGGTGCGTTACCAAGACTTGGCCGTGAACAATGATAAGGTCACTCTTCAGCTTCGCGATACTTCTCAAAAAGATAAAGCCTATAAATACCTTAGAAAATTGGGCATGGACTATTCGATTCAATTCTCTGGCGATAATATTGAAATAAGTTTCACCCCAGCTGCCCTACAAGAACAAGAAAAAATTGTTTTGGACCAATCCATTGAAGTTGTACGCCGCCGGATTGATGAAATGGGCACCAAAGAGCCACTAATTCAAAGACAGGGCACAAACCGCATATTGTTACAACTTCCTGGCGTCGAATCACCTGAAGATGCTAAGCGCCTTTTGGGTAAAACAGCTAAGCTAACTTTCCACGCCGTTAAACCAACAGCTGGCATGAATACCATTCAGGTTAATCAAAAAATTAACCATAACGGCCAAACAATTGAAACTGAGCATATTCTTGATCAAGACCCTTTGATTACAGGCGATATGGTCATGGATGCAAAGCCCTACCTGAACCAAGAACGCAACGAGTGGCAAGTCAGCCTCTCTATGGATCAAACAGGGGCACGGATTTATGCAGACTTTACCAAAGCCAATGTTGGCAAGCCCGTTGCCATTGTTCTAGACAACAAAGTTATCACGGCCCCAATCATTAACGAACCTATTCCAACAGGTAACAGCGTCATTAGTGGCCAATTTACGGCGAAAAGCAGCCATGAACTTGCTATGTTGCTGCGAGCAGGATCATTACCGGCACCCCTTAAAATTCTGGAAGAAAGAACCGTTGGCCCAGACCTTGGGGCAGATTCAATCGCCGCTGGTAAAACCGCAACACTAGTTGCAATCATTGCTGTCTTTGCCTACATGCTTTTGTATTACGGCTTAAACTATGGTGGTGTTGCCTGTGTTGCTCTGTTCTTCAACTTAACACTTCTGATTGCTGGCCTAACCCTGCTTGGCGCCACCTTAACTTTACCTGGTATTGCTGGTATCGCTTTAACCCTGGGAATGGCCGTTGACGCCAACGTTCTGATTTTTGAACGTATACGTGAAGAACTTAGCCACACCAAACGCGTTTCTGCATCCATCCAAGCTGGTTTTTCTCGGGCCATCAGCACCATTGTTGACTCAAACCTAACAACGCTTATTGGAGCCGGACTATTATATCAGTTCGGGACAGGGCCTGTGCGTGGCTTTGCCGTCACTTTAACCTTAGGGATACTCATTTCTATGTTCACCGCCATTACCTTAACAAAAACTTTGCTTATCATTGTTTATAAATTAAAGGGCGCCAAACCACTCAGCTTTGACATGAAGGAGGTCAAGTAATGTTACTCCGCTACATGCCACTTACTTTTAATTTTAACATTATTAAGCTACGTTATGTATCGTTCGCCTTTTCTTTGTTGTTGGTCATAGCGTCTGCAGCATTTTATGGGCTGAAAAACTTCAATTACGGTATCGATTTTAAAGGCGGTGTCATGATTGAAGTGAGAAGCACGACCCCAATTGAACTATCGACCGTGCGCTCAGAGCTTAATGCACTTAACATTGGCGATGTTTCTGTTCAAGAATTTGGTTCACCCAATGATCTTCTGATCAAGTTTGAACAACAAAAAGATGGGATTGAGGGCAAAAATCAAGCCCTAGAAAAAATTGAGCAAAAGTTCAAAAATCAATTTGAAATACGTCGCACCGAAACTGTTGGTCCCAAACAAGGAAAAGAACTTATTCAAAACGGTATACTGGCCATTCTTTATGGATTATTGGCCATACTAATTTACATTTGGTTCCGATTTGAATGGCAATTTGGGTTGTGTGCCGTTATTGCTCTATTACAAAATGCTTTGGTCGTTTTTGGCTACTACTCAGTTTTTCAAGTTGAATTTAATACCACAGCTATCGTCGCCGTTCTTACTACAATTGGATATACCATTAATGATACCGTTGTGATTTATGACCGTATTCGTGAAAACTTACGCAAATATAAAAAGAAAGCGATCCCAGATTTAATTAACCTCAGCATTAATGAAACGTTATCTAGAACGCTTATGACCTCTGGCACAACGCTTGTTGCACTTTTCTCACTCTACTTTTTTGGTGGTGAAGTCATTGCCAGTTACAGCCTTCCTATTATTGTGGGTGTTGTTATTGGAACGTATTCGTCCATCTTAATTGCAGGTCCATTGCTGTTAAACTTCAACCTACGCCAGCTGCAAAAAGAAGAAGACACGCCTTAAACAATTTTATGGCTCATGCAGATTGCCGATAACATCCAGTATCAGTTCCAGTTTACGCTCAGGTAACTCTTGACCATCTTCTAGGATTGATCTAATTTGACTCATACTATAACGCATATCGCCTAGCTTCTGAGCCTCTTCATACTCTTCATGATCAAGCCTTTCCCCTTCAGCAGTAAGCTCTCGCACACTCTCTTCTAGCCGTGATTTTTCCTCTTCTAATCTTTTTTTAATTCCCAAAATTTCTTCATACATATCCATAAATTTTCGTTCAGAATCACGTGCTTCTTTTGCGTCAAGGCGCGCGATAGATATATCTTCCTCTAATTTTCTAATACGTTCTTTATCTTCTCTCTTTGCATCATTTAAACACTCTATTTCTAACAACTGAAATTGATTTTTAAGCTCAAAAGTATTTATTTTTATTTGTAATGCTTCCAGATCCTTTTCCATAACTGTTTTTTCCCTGAGAGACCTACTAAGTTCTTCTTGAAGCTTTCCGTTTTTTTCATGCTCTGCAAACCTCTCCGAATCGCTTTTATGTTTTTCTTGCAGAGCTTCTTTATAAAGATTCTCAAATCTTTCTTTTCGAGACATTGACTCATCCAAGTCTCGCTCGCGTGCAGCTAATGCTTGACGTGTCTCAACAACGCGCTCAATGACTGTTCGGATTGCCTCTTCATAATCCTCTGTTCCATATTCTTTTGGGGCGCTCTCAGATTGAGAACCACACAAAAGCTGCCAAAGTTGATGGAGAAGATCACGCTCAGTTTTTGTCACTTGTGCACCACCAACTTGTATTTCAACATCTACCAATTCTGCTTTAGCTACAGATGGTTTTTCATAGTCTACCTGCACGCCAGCCTCTGCAACTTTAAAAATAGGCGGCTCTTGAGCCTGAACTGAAACTTCTTTAACACCAACTTGAACTGTTCTTTCAGTCACTTTTGGCCCTGCTGCAACTTCAACTTGTACACCAATCTCCATTGATGATTTCGCAACAGGCAACATTCCCTGATTGTGGCTTGCATGTTTTTGCAAGGCTTTTATGATCTCTACACGCGCACGTGCTGCCTCAGCCTGAATAGCCGCCAAAAGACCTTTTTGTTCAGCCTCTAACTGTTGCTTAACTTTTTTTAATTCTATTACCTCTGTGCTCATACCTTGCAAAGCTGCTAGCGTATCTCTCTTGAAATCACCATGTCTTTTTTGTTGGTCAAGAACTTGATCTTCTGCTTTTTTTAGCCGCGCTTCAAGCTGTCCCTTGTCCCTCTGTAAAGCCACTTCATCCAATCCTTTTGCTTTTAAATCTGCTTCTAATGCAGCAACTCGCCTTAAAACGGCATCATGAATGGTTTGCTCCACACCAACTGGCCCAGCCGCCACTGGCACTGCCCCCCCTTGCATGCCTTGCAAATATTTTTCACAAGCGGCAAGTTGTTTATATAAACGCCCACAATAATCGTTTCCACACTTTGGCGAGGGACCAATAGAAAACACAAAATGAACAAAAGAAAAAACTATAAATATACAAACCTTCATCAAGCCCCCTATAAATTATACCGAATCCCGTACTTAATCAAAATTTGCCTTACTTTCACCCTTGGAAAATAATCCACATCTTGACTTGGATGCAGATCATACGTTTTGTTCTTCGCCTTAAATTGATAACCGAAGATCATCTCTGATGATAAACTTTTTGACCAATGGTAGATCCATCCTAATTCAGTTGAGTACCGATATAATTTTTTATTCTCAACATTTTTTGCTCTCAAATTCCCCTGATTGTACAAAGCCGATTGATAAGATAGCCTTGAATGTTGAATACCAACTCGTCCTAGAACTTCATGACACTTATTTAGAGTATATCGAAGCCCAACATTAATACCAAAATTTTGTGACATTTTCATATTTTCAACAGAATTTCGCGTTTCATAGTGCCCGGGAATTCCAACAAAATTAGGGAAAAAACCACTATAAGACAAGTTTCTTTGGGCTTTGTAATTTAAAGGATCGTATATGACTTCAGCATCAATTTTAAACTCATAAGCTATGGGAATGGTAAGCCCCATAGCAAGCTCTAAATCGAGGCTATTTTTTTTTGCTTTACCCGAATTGGTTAGATGCATGTTAACGTTTCCACCAACTGGATTAACAATAAATAACTGCGGATCAAATTGCGCTTTGGTTTTGGCAATACCCGTACGCATAGAGACATAAGGTCGGACTTCTGCCATAAGGCTTCCCGATACAAACAATATAATAATAACAATCCACCCTGTCATAGGACCATTATAGTGCGTAAATTATTCAGAAAATAGAGATAAATAAAAATATTTTATCTACTGCTCATACCGTGTAGTGAAATTGTTCGCCCAAGTAAACGCGACGGACACCCTCGTGGGCTACAATCTCAGCACCTGTGCCTTCTTTCAAAATCACGCCATCATGCAAAATATAAGCGCGGTCAACTATTCCCAATGTCTCCCGCACATTATGATCCGTAATCAATACGCCAATCCCCCGCTCTTTCAAATGATGAATCAACTGACGGATATCATTTACGGCAATTGGATCAATCCCAGCCAAAGGCTCATCCAGCAAAATAAATTTTGGATTTGTGGCAAGTGCACGCGCAATTTCCAGCCGGCGCCGCTCCCCCCCAGACAAAGATAATGCAGATGTCATTCGCAAATGAGATATTGAAAACTCATCCAAAAGATCATCAATAATTTTTTGGACTTTGAATTCATCTTTCTCCCGAATTTCAGCCACTGCACGGATATTATCTTCCACACTAAGCCCACGAAAAATAGAAGGCTCTTGTGGCAAATATCCAATTCCTAATCGTGCCCGTCTGAACATAGGTAAGGGCGTAATATCAAAGTTATCAAGGATTACTGATCCATAATCCGCTTTAATTAACCCACAAATAATATAAAAACAGGTTGTTTTACCAGCTCCATTGGGACCAAGCAGGCCAACAACTTCACCGGAATTAACGGTTACGTTCACCCCCCGCAAGATGGGGCGACCACCATAGGATTTACCAATATTTTCAGCTACAATCGTACTCATAAGTAATTGTTAAAGTATTGGAAAACTATTTTGGCAGCAAGACAATTTTGACACGTTTTTGTGGGCCATTGTTTGTAGCTGTACCAGCTGGTCTCTTATGCTTTGGTAAATTGGCAAAAACTTTGCTTTGTCCCTGGTTTTTATATATCACAGCGTATTCTCCCCGTAATTGCTTATTGTCATCGGTCACCAGAACATTCCCCCACATTTCGATAATGTTTTTACCCGCCCGAAAGGATGCATGATCACCGGTTGCAATTTTTCCTGGCAAAACGATTCGCACGTTGCCATGTCCCTCAACATACTCAAGAGCGCCCATTAATTCTTTTGATTCCTTAGATTGAGTAAAGCCCTGCTCTTTTTGTGCCCCATCCTTAAAAAAGAAATCAATGCGATCTGCAAATAATTTTTGCGGCGATTGTAAATCTTGCATTTCGACTTTCCCACGCGCAATTGCTTGTTTCTTATTAGGCAAATATGCTAATGACTTTTTGGCATTAATATTGGCTGTAAGACCATAGAGTTTTACTAACTTTCCTAAAAAAGTAAGCTTTTCTTGTTTCACATCATAAATCACTTGATCAGCATAAATGGTTGCTTGCGGCGAAACGGTTATAACGCGATCATTAACAATCAGCTCACGTGGCTGCCTTTTATCATCCTTTTTTACGTAACGAATAACGGCTTTATCGCCATAAATCGTTGCATCAGATCGGGCTATGCTAAGTTGATCATAGGCTTCAAGTCGATTTTCCGAATCATAAACCTGAACTCCAGCCGCTGCACTGATATCAATCGGAAAGCTGTTTTTCTCAACTTCAGCCATAGAATCTATAAATGGTAGCAAACCTAGTAAAAGAACAAATCTCATACAGACCTCCCGTCAAACGCCTTTGGCTCCAAACGCAATGAAGTCTTACCATAAAGCTTTAAAATTCCTTGGTGAATATCCAAGTCTAACCCTTGTGCTTTGAACTGCCCATAAGTCCCTTGCCCTTCAACTTTTGTGTTGGTTTTAATCAGTCCTTTATTAAAATTGATTTTTGCCTTATCCGAGAAAATTGTAAAATCCTGATTTTGTGATAAGGCAACCTGTCCTTGCAAATTGGCAGATCCTTCTTTACCGGAAATAATGTCGCCTTTTTGCGAAGTAATTGTTATGCGGTCGCCACTCTCATCATTTACACGCAAAGACGATACCACATCATCAAGATAGATTTTATCTACGTTTGTATCATTAATTCCCTTTTTCGCAGTTATAACGTAAGGCCTGTTTTTTTCGTCCTCACTCACGTAACGAGGGTTTACCACTTCTTGCGATTGCACAATTGTTTTCTCAACTTTTTTATAAAATTCTTTTTGTTCAGAGCCAGATTCAATGTTTGTAAAAAGCGACTCAATACTGGGCCAAAAAATCAGCCCCATTACAAGAAAAAATCCACACAATACCAATATCAGTTTAACGTTGCTTTGTCTCTTAAGTCTATTTTTGTGTTCTTCTTGCATGATTAATCTACTTTAATACCAGCATTCAAACAGGTGTGAATATCAATCATTCCAACCAATTCCTGATTTCTACTTTCTACCATTAAAGAGGTGATTTTTTGGGTGTGCATTTCACGCAAAGCATCAACCGCAAGTTTATTTTCATCAATACACTTAGGGTTTTTAGTCATAATATCACTAGCTTTTTTATCGAATAAATCCCGGCTCATATGCCGCCTAAGATCACCATCAGTAATCAGCCCCACTAAGTTATCTTTTGAGTCAATCACAGCAACGCATCCCATTCTCCCTTGTGACATTATCACAACGACTTCAGAAAGGACTGTATCTTGACACACCAAAGGCATGATTGCTTTCGGGGCCATAATGTCTTTCACACACACAAGTGAGCTGCCAAGCTTTCCACCAGGATGATAACGCTTAAAGTCTTTGGGCGTAAACCCTCGTGCTGCGTGGAGCGTTAAGGCTAAACTATCCAAGAGTGCCAATGTCATTGTTGACGATGTTGAAGGTGCCAATTTAATTGCACAGGCCTCCGTACACTTGGGCAGCAACAAAACATAAGTAGAATGTCGTGCAAGTTGGCTTTTTGGATTTTGTGTAACAGCGATCAAAGGAATATTATAGCTATGACAATATAAAATCAAATCTGAAAGCTCTTTTGTCTCTCCTGAATTTGAAAGCGCAATCACACAGTCTTGGTCATCAATCATACCAAGATCGCCATGACTTGCCTCCCCAGGGTGAATAAAAATAGCTGGCATTCCAGTTGATGCAAAAGTTGCTGCAGCTTTTTTACCAATATGTCCACTTTTCCCCATGCCAGAAACTATAACCTTTCCTGAGCATGCTAATAACTTGTTCAAAACATCCTTAAATGTCTGATCCAAAGATTCTGCTAAAGCTGTAAGTCCATCTCTCTCGCATGTAATAATACGACGTGCTTCATTCAAAATATTGAAATTGGAAACTGTTTTAGTATCAGCCATTTAAATGTTAAAACTGCGCCAGCGTTGCACCTGTCGGGTTCATTTGTCGATATAACCCTTCAGGAATTAATTCATCATTTCGATCAATACCTGAATCAGACATTGACTCTGTTGATTTTGGATCAGCCAGCGATCCTAAACCTCTATTTTCTGACGGGTGGTTTGGGTCTCTTTCGTAAAGAACAACCTCTTCTTCAAGGGGCCGCATCGCATTATTTTTCATTTGGTCAGCTTCAGGCTTTCGCTGTTCGCAAGAAGATAAAGCAACCAGTAGAAAAAGGGGGTATATTAAAAACTGTTTTTTCATAACTTGAACTCCATATTGACACAAATTAACATTAATTTTAAATCTAACACATAAAAAAAGGTCACCAACAACAATGTCCGGCGAAAAAATTATCAACTTAACAGGTTATAAATTTATCAACCTTGAAGATTTGCTGCAAATTAAAGCGCTCTTACTCAATCTGTGCAAGAAAAATCAGATCAAAGGAACCATTTTGGTGGCACCTGAAGGAATCAATATCAACATTTCAGGAACTGAGAGCCATATAACAACGCTTCTTAAACATTTTTCTGAAATCTCGTGGCTGCAAGATATGACATATAAAAAAACGATTAGTGATTATATCCCTTTTAACCGAATGCTGGTTCGCCTAAAAAAAGAAATTATTTCATTTGGCCAAGATGGTATTGATCCACTAACTCAACCCGCCAAGTATATTGAACCAGAAGAACTTAAGCACTGGTATGAAACAGGAAAAGAGTTCATTATTCTTGATACCCGCAACAGTTTTGAGGTGAAGATTGGCACATTTAAAAACGCCATAAACCCTGAAATTAAGTCGTTCAGGAAGTTCATTGAAAAATCAAAAGATCTCCCGCCCAAAGCGCATGAGCTGCCAATTGTCACCTTTTGTACTGGGGGGGTTCGTTGTGAGAAAGCTGCGCCCTTTCTAGAAAAAAACGGTTTCAAAAATGTATTCCAACTTAATGGTGGCATTCTAAACTACTTCCAGAAAGTTGGCGGTGACCACTACGAGGGTGATTGCTTCGTCTTTGATAAACGCACGGCCTTAACGCCGGAATGCAAGCCAAACGGTATGATTCAATGCCATTGCTGCCGCCACCCGCTCACTTTTGAAGAACAGAAAAGCCCTCTTTACAAAGAAAGTGTTTCATGCCCAAATTGCATTGACCGTAAGGCAGGATAAGGTGCCCATTTTATCTGGTGATGGCCCTTACAATGCACAAGCCAGAAAGTGGCTCGAAGATCATTTCAAGGCACCGCTGGTTGTTCTAACTCCTTCTTGTACCGCCGCTCTGGAAATGAGCATGTTGCTTATGGAAGTCAAACCTGGCGATGAAGTTATTGTTCCATCCTTCACATTTTCATCCACCGCAACAGCTGTGGTTTTAGTTGGCGCTACACCCGTTTTTGTTGATTGTGATCCCCAAACTTTAAATATTGATCCAGAAAAGATTAAACATGCAATCACCCCTAAAACAAAGGGCATTATTGTCATGCATTATGCTGGAATTAGCTGCAATATGATGCGAATCAATCAAATTACTCAAGCCCAAAACCTTTTTGTTGTAGAAGATGCCGCGCAATGCATTGGGGCGCTCTATAACAATCACCAAATAGGCACCCAAAGTGCGGCTGCTGCGTTCAGCTTCCACCAAACCAAAAACATCTCATGCGGCGAGGGTGGATGTCTCGTTGTCAATGATCCACAACTTTTGGAGCGCGCCCAAATTATTCGCGATAAGGGCACCAACCGCCAGCAATTTTTTCAAGGCCAGGTTGATAAATATACCTGGATGGATGTTGGATCATCTTATCTGATGAGCGATTTGCAAGCCGATTACCTTCTGGGCCAGCTCAAAAAGCTCAACATCATCACAAAAAAACGCCGATCGGTATGGCAAGCTTATCATGATGGTGTGCAAGAATTAGAAGAGCAAAAACTTCTCCAACGCATGCATGTTCCAGATGGGGCTTATATAAATGGTCACATATATTATTTTTTGATGCCAACACCTGCTTTAGCCGAAACTGCAATTCGCAAACTCCAAGAAAAAGGTATTAAGGCAACAGGGCATTACGTTCCGCTTCACAACTCGCCAGCAGGTAAGAAATACGGTCGAGTTAGTGGTGAAATTAAACATGCTTCAGATTGCGCATCACGCCTTGTACGCCTTCCTATCAACCCAGAAATGACAAACGAAGAAGTCAGCTTAATCATTCAAACAACCAAAGACTTGATTATAATCCTATCCTGAGCGTTCAATGCGATCGCGCCACAAAAGCCTGACAAAAACAATCACCCAAATCAACGTCAATGCATACCAAGTCAGCGCATAGTTTAAATGGTTATTTGGCAGAGTAAGGTCATTAGCAATTGGAATTGGTTGCTGGCCAGTATCAGGCCGAACATGGTCTAAATAGTAAGGCAATATATCTATTCCAAGCCCCCGCCCAATAGCTTTAGGATCAATACTTGAAAACTCCATTTTCTCTGGTGTGTGGCCAGCCGCAAACCAGCTTCTTGATGGCGCTTTACGCAAGCGGCCAATAAAATCTGCTGGCAAACGATCACGGGTTGAAAATTGTTTGTGCTTAACCCAACCAAAATTAACCAGCATGTGTTTCGTGTTTGGCAATTCGACAATGCCTAAAATATGGTATCCAACGCGTTTTTTGTGTGTGCGGGCAATAACAAAATAGTTACCACCAACACCCCATTTTCCTTTTACCCGCACACGCCTATATAAATAGTCCTCTAATTGGTCTTCTGGAATTGTATTTAGATTAATCACGGCCTTCTTAGGCGCCTCCGCAATACGCTGCAGCAAGTCTTGTTTCCAATCATCCCGGGCCAGTTGCCAATTTCCAAGGCATAATAGTAGAATAGCACCAGCAGCACCAATCAAACCCGTTAGATAAAATTTTTTCGCCTTTGTGATTTTCATTAACTTCCCCACCAATAAATAAATACGAATAAAAACAGCCAGACCACATCAACGAAGTGCCAGTACCAAGCAGCCATTTCAAAGCCAACCTGCTTTTTTTCATCCATGAAATTTGCTCTTGCTCTAAAGTAACACACAGCCAGAAAGATCGTGCCAATAATTACATGCAGGCCATGGAAACCTGTTAGCATAAAAAAATTTGACCCATAAATTCCATCTCTAATAGAAAATTTTGCATGGCTATATTCAAAAATCTGCACAATCACAAAAATTATGCCAAGTATCACCGTAATACCAAGCCCAGTTAAAAAACTCTCACGCTCACCTCTACGTCCAATTGATTCGTGAGCCCAAGTTAAGCTCGATGCCGACAGCAATAATATAAGCGTATTTAAATAAGGCAGGCGAAACGGATTGATGGTTTCAATATTTTTTGGTGGCCAAACGCCCCCTATCTCTGCTGCAGGAAAAACACTCGCTGTAAAATAAGCCCAGAAAAAGCCAAAGAAAAACATGATTTCGCTCAGAATAAAAACCAAAAAACCAAGTTTTAACCCTGATTTTACAACTGACGTATGCTTTCTCTCAACTTGTGATTCAAGAATGACATCACGCCACCACCCAGCTAAGCAAGCCAAGAAACCACCAGTCCCGAATAAAAGGATTGTTGTGCCAACTGGATTGGCATTAATCAGCAAAACAAACCCAACCCCTAGAACCAAAACAGACAAAGAGGTCAATAAAGGCCATGCACTGGGCTCAACAAGGTGAAAAGGGTGCTGCGTCTTACCGCTCATACAAAAAATATCCTGCCAGATATACACCTATAAAGTACCATGTATGCAAAAAATAGCAAATAGAACACATTTTTTGCCTTCATCCAAAAGAGAATTTCATTAAATATCTATTGCATTTGCTATCTAGCATGCTAATACAAAGAATGATGAAAAAATTTATTGCTCCCCTTTTAAGCCCACCGATCCAGGTAACACTGGTTATCGCTATCATATTCCTTTTTGGCAACATAATCCCCCACGGCGTGTTACAAGGCTTACTCACAGCAAGTTCTCTTGTTTTAACGGCTCTAAAGCTTTGCCTACCTTGGCTGGTTATGTCTTTCCTATTTCTGTCGCTTAGCCGTATGCAATCGGGCGTGATTGGCTTTGTTATAACATTAATTGTATTTTTTATTGCCTCAAACTTTATTGCCAACTTATATGGATTCGGGGCGGCGCATATTCTTAAAACTTATCCAGAACTATGCCCGACTCGGGCCGAAGAGGTTAAAAAGGCTCTCGTTCCCTTTTTTCAATCAGATTTAAAACCTCTCATTCCAACACAAATAGGTTTAGCTTTAGGTTTTTTTCTTGGGTTCATGGCACGTTTTATGCCAGCAAAAGTATTCACCCAAAGTGAAATCATTGCCCGCCGTTTCATTGATATCTTTATCAATAAATTTTTCGTCCCTTTGCTTCCTATCTTTGTCGGGGGGTTTGTTGCTCAACTGCATTATGAAGGTCTCTTAGATAATATATTCCAAGACTATGCTCCTTTGGTTGGCCTGATCTTTGGCTTTCAAATCCTGTACTGTTTTTTCATTTTGCTCCTTGCAACAAAGTTCAACTTTACTGCCTTCAAAAAATTATTTAAAGACATGATTCCACCCTACATCACGGGGATGATGACGCTATCAGGCTCAGCAGCCCTGCCCCAATCTCTTAAGGCGGTTAAAAAGAACATTAAAGATCCCAGCATGGCCGATGCTTTCCTGCCGCCCGCAACCAATGTCCATTTATTAGGAGATGGAACCAGTGTGCCGTTCTTGATTTTTGCAACGGCCATTGCTTTTGGCCAGGCGATTCCGGACACAGCCACCCTAATCAGCAGTGCTCTATTCATGGCCTTTCTTCGCTTTGGTATCGTCTCTATCCCCGGTGGAGGGATTTTTGTCATGATCCCAGTCATGACAAACAGTTTCGGGTTCACTCAAGAAATGACGGGGTTAATTACCGCCATTTATATTCTGTTTGATATTTTCAACACAGCAAATAACGTCTTAGCCAATGGCGCTTCAGCTGTTTTGTTTTGCAATACGTGGACTGCTTTTAAAACAAAAAAGAAATAGGGTGTCTTTTTCCTTGACCACTATTGGAGAATCTATTAATAAAAGCTAGAATATTTAAACGTAAAGGTTGGATTATGTCTCGTCGTTGTTCCGTGACTCAAAAAGGTGTTTTAACTGGTAATAATGTTAGCCATGCTAACAACAAGACTCGTCGTTGTTTTTTACCCAACCTCAACACATTAAATCTTTACAGCGACCTTCTTAAAATGCCATTTAAGCTGAAGCTTTCAAACCATGGCCTTCGCACTATTGAACATAACGGTGGCTTGGACCAGTACTTACTTTCAACATCCGTGACAAAGCTTTCGCCTGAAATGGTTAAGATTCGTAAAAAGCTTCTTGCTGCTTCTAAGTAGTATTTAGCCCTACCAAATTATATTACTCACTCTTGTTGTAATTAAGTTTTTAGCTTAATACTTAAGCTATGACACCAAAAGAAAAAAAATTTAAACGCACATGCACATTTGGACTTAAGGCCATTAAGTCACCTGTTCAATCAAGCTGTGTCGAAAACTTCGATCACAAACAACTCCAGCTTTACCAGCTATTCACCAATTGGGCTCTTATTGTTGGTGATGCTCATGCAAATGAGATTAAACCGATCAAGACAACAGCTGTGCCAAATGATACAAGCATTATTCTGCATGTGCAGCCCACACAAGAAGGCGCTGAGTTCTTATTACAATATCAGCAACAACCCATAATCGATGCTATCAATAATTATTTTGGTGAATCACTTGTCAAATCATTGCGCATCGTCAAAGCCCCCCTTGAAAACACACGCAATGATATAAATACAGCCCTCACAACAAAAAAGCCTCAGGCGTTACCCGAGGCTTTAGAAAAAGATGTATCTCAAGTTCGGAATCCAGCTTTACAAGACAAACTCAAAAGTCTTTACAGCTGGCTTTCAGAGCCTAGAAATCAATAAAGCTTCTCAACTTCCGTGAACGGCTCGGATGCTTCAACTTGCGCAAGGCCTTCGCCTCAATCTGACGAATCCGCTCTCGGGTCACTTTGAACTGCTGACCAACTTCCTCAAGGGTATGATCCGTGTTCATACCAATACCAAAACGCATCCGCAAAACCCGCTCTTCACGTGGCGTTAAGCTTGATAGTACCCGCGTCGTGGAGTCGCGTAGGTTTGTGTGGATCGCCGCATCTAATGGAATAACCGAGTTTTTATCTTCCAAGAAATCACCCAGATAACTATCGTCTTCATCTCCAACAGGTGTTTCCAAGCTGATGGGTTCTTTAGCAATCTTCATTACCTTGCGCACCTTCTCAAGAGGCATGTTCAACTTTTCAACCAGTTCTTCATGGGTTGGCTCACGCCCTGTTTCATGAAGAATCTGCCGTGATGTCCGCACCAACTTGTTGATGGTTTCAAACATATGTACAGGAATTCGGATGGTTCGCGCTTGATCCGCAATTGATCTGGTAATGGCCTGGCGTATCCACCAAGTTGCATAGGTTGAGAATTTATATCCGCGTTGATATTCAAATTTATCAACAGCTT
>DLRV01000030.1:28814-70948 GCA_002500565.1 Holosporaceae bacterium UBA7879 | reverse complement strand
ACAGCTTTCATCAAGCCAATGTTTCCCTCTTGAATCAAATCCAAAAACATCAAACCACGGTTCGTATATTTCTTAGCTATAGAGATCACCAAACGTAGGTTTGCCTCAATCATCTCTTTTTTTGCACGGTTTGAAAGGCGTTGCCCCTTTTGCACCTTGTGGGCAATCGTTTTAAAATCACCTAATGGCAAGCCAAAATGGTCAGCAATTTTATCCATCTTTTCGCGAACCTTGGCGATTTCTTCCACTTTTTTATCAAAAAAGTCCTGCCACTCTTTCTTCTGCTTGGTAATTTTGGCCTCAGCCCACTTAGGGTTATCTAAATGTTCTTGGTAATGGGCCAGGAAGTTTTCACGTTTTATTTTGTGATCCAAGGCCATCCGCATCAGTTGGCCCTCATGCCCTAAAAGCTCTTTATTCAAAGCACTCAGCTCTTCAACCAATCCTTCAATGCGCTGATTATTAAAGAAAATTTCACCAAGAAGCTCTTTCATTTCTGATTCCAACTTCAAAAGTTTCTTTTGTTGAGCATCACTCAAGGCATCGTTTTCACGGGTCTTTTGAAGTTTCTCTTGGTGTAGGGGTTTTATTTTCGCATAAAGCTTCTTGAAACGATCAAATATTTCAAGCATTTTGGGCATTAAAGATTCTTCCATAAGGGCAACAGAGATGCTTGCCTCTTCCTCTTCATCGCCACCTTCCGAGGCCTCTTCATCACCATCTTCCTCAGATGCCTCGTCATTTTCTTCTGGCTCGTCATCGCTCAGAGCTTCGTCTTCTTGCCCTTCTTTAAAGGCTTCATCATCATTGAACGAAGCGTCAATGGCGATAATATCTCTCAGCGCAATACTTCCTTCTTCCAAACCATTAATCCAAACAGTCAAGGATTTCATGGTTAATGGGTTTTCACACAAACCCTCAATCATCATGTTCCGGCCAGACTCAATCCGTTTCGCAATTTCAATCTCACCTTCACGGGATAAAAGCTCAACCGTTCCCATTTCACGAAGATACATTCGTACAGGATCATCCGTATGCCCAGCAGCTTCAGCTTTCTTTGGCTTACCTTCACTACTATCCTCAGCAGACTCTATTTGATCAACATCCTCCGCAATTTCTTCAACTGGCTCTTCATCATCGTCATCAATATCATCGATATTGGTCTTTGGCTTTGGCCTTACACTTGGCTCAGAATCATCTTCATCTGCCTCAATTGCATCGTCAACTGTCTCTTCTTGATCCTCATCAAGATCTTCATCAACCTCAAGATCATCGTTTTCCTCGGCGTCGATTTCCTTGTTTTTGATTTTTTCTGAATTTTGATCTGTTGGTGCAACCGTCATGAATAACCCTTAAAATAAAGCAATTTAAACTAATATATACATAGGTATCTATGCTTAAAAGTCAAGGTTTTTCATAAACAAAGCGCTCATAGCGTCTGTTAAATTTACATCGTAAAAACGCAATCAAGATTTTATGTATTTAACCTTGATTTCAAACCCTGAAATCGTATACAAAAAAGCTTCAATAGTTCTGAGCAATTGCTTTGAAAAAACATCTTTTTTATCTTCCTATTGCCGTTGTTTTACTGTCCATTGTGGGCCTGCTCATTAACGTTTCCACCACCATGATTTACAGTAACTTGCCCATGTACATGAAAAATGTTTTAGGCGCCTCAGCCAAAACCACTGCTTTTATTGATGGGATGGTTGAATTTATTTCATACCTCACCCGTATTGCCTCTGGCGTGATCAGTGATTTTATGCAGAATCGGAAAAAGGTTTTAGTATTTGGCTATGGTCTTGCTGTGCTTTCCAAGCCACTTTACCTGTTTGCCTCAAATGTTTTGATCGTTTTTATCGCTCAAGCTATCAATCGTTTCGCTAATGGCACCATTGCTTCGCCGCGGGATGCATTGGTTGGAGATGTTACCTCTGAAAAACGACGGGGATCTAGCTATGGCTTTATGCGTTCCATGAAAACCATCGGATCTGTTTTTGGTGCCTTTATTGGTATGGGCATTCTCTTCACCTTCAGCGTTAATCCAGATGCCCCTGATCACACAGACTTCTTGATTGTTTTCACAGTTGCCACTATCCCAGCTTTCATCTCCTTCATCATCTTGGTGTTTTTTATTAAAGAGCCTAAAAACCACCGCGAATGCTATGAGCATAACGATGCCTTGCCAGAGCTGAAACAAGACAATGATCTGTGGGCCTTTTTCAAACGCCATCAAAACGCTGGGTGGTTTGTTTTTAGCCTAGCGGCCTCAAGCGCATTAATGTTATTTAGTTTTCAAACTTTTTCAAATCCTGTCCTTCAACTCATAAGCCTTGTGCTCTCACTTAAACTAATTATCTGGGCGGCCAAGCCTTATGTAATTACCCACAATGTTTTGTGTCGTTTGCTTGCATTTTCACTTACGATCACTGGTCTTTTTTTATTGCTTTCAACATCCTATCATTTTTTAGTCTGTCTTCTGATTTTTACTTTAGGTGTTTATCGTTGGCAAATAGCCGCTCGAAAAACTCCTGGTTTAATTGCTCAAAAAATAAGCTATTTAGTCATTGGGCTGGTTGTTTTAAGCATTGCATACTTTTTATACAACAGTGATATTTCTAGCCCACTGCTATCCACAACATCTATATATTTGCCAGCCGCTTCTGCTGTTCTCGGCCTTACTTTAATTGCTCTTGGTCTTCGCAACTTCCCAGAGCCCGAGAACATTAAAAAAGCTCGTCAGCGTCTTTCCATGCCATTTTGGCTGATCATTATTGTTGCCATTGTTTTTGAAATGACGCACTTCAGCGAAAGCCTTCTAACTTGGCGCGCCAATGAAGCTGGTCTACCTCAGTCATTAGGCCCGCTTGTTATGGTGATCATGAACATTGGTCAATTCCTGGTTGCTTATCCATTGGGCTATCTTTCGGATCGCTATAACCGTCGCATGATTTTAATCACTGGCTTTATTTTCATGATCTTTGCCAACGTACTTATGGGTTTTGGTACCAATATTTTTGTCGTTGTTTTGGGTATCTTTTTCTGGGGCGCCCAAATGAGCACCACCCAAAGCATATTTCTATCCCTTATCAGTGACGTGGTTGAAAAAGAAGCCCGTGCTACTGCCTTTGGTATTTTCTATTTCATGACGGGCCTATGTTATCTTGCCAGCAGCACCCTGGCTGGACACTTATGGGATACCTACGGCTATCAATATTCATTCTTCACCAGCATTGGCTTTGCCAGCATGGCCATTGTTGCCGCGATGGTGTTCCTAAATCCAAAGCTGTTGAAAAGGTCTTAGCTCTTCAAAAAACTACTCAACGGTGACAGATTTTGCCAGGTTGCGCGGCTGGTCAACATCTGTACCTTTCAAAAGCGCTACATGGTATGAAAGCAACTGCAACGGAATCACAAACATAAATGGGGACAAAAATTCTGAAACAGTAGGTGTTTCAATCCGCCGCACATCTGTATCACTGATCTCTTTCTGGGCTGGACCATCGGCAATAAGAATCACTTGGCCTTCACGCGACAAAATTTCCTGAATGTTAGAATGCATTTTGTCCATCAACAACTGCGAGGACACCATGGCCACAACCGGCATATTGGCATCAATCAGGGCAATCGGCCCATGCTTCAGCTCTCCAGCGCCATAAGCCTCAGCGTGAATATAAGACAATTCTTTCAATTTCAATGCACCTTCAGCCGCCAAGGGAAATCCACTGCCACGCCCAATAAACAACGCATGATTCTTCTCGACAAAAAAACGCGCCAGTTTTTGAATCCCCTCATCATGGCTTAATTCATCTTGCATGAACTGGGGCAAAGTCATGAGATCATCAATCATTTTGTTGGCTATATCTGAAGCACATCGATCAGCATGCGCCTTGGCCAAAGCAACTGTTAAACAGGCCAAAACTGTTAACTGCGCCGTAAACGCTTTGGTTGAAGCCACACCAATTTCAGGCCCTGCGTGTAATTCAATGGTGGCATCACATTCGCGTGCCAATGAGCTTTCCGGCACGTTTACCAAGGCCAAGCATTTCTTGCCCTGGCTTTTGGCATAATGCATCGCTGATAAAGTATCAGCTGTTTCACCCGACTGAGAAATGAAAATACATAAATCCACATCATCCAATGGCGGCGTACGATAACGAAACTCAGAGGCTACATCCACCTCAACCGCAATACCAACATTTTTCTCAAGCCAGTTTTTACCCACCATCCCTGCATAATAAGAAGTGCCGCACGCCACAATCAGCGCCCGCTTTATCGCTGCAAGGTCAATCGCTTCCAAGGGCAAATTCACATCATGGTTAGCATGATCCACATAGGCTGTCAAAATATCACCGACTACGGTTGGCTGGTCATAAATCTCTTTCAACATAAAATGCCGGAAATTGCCTTTACCAATCGCCGCACCTGATGCCTTAGATTGTTTGACAGCGCGCTGAACAGCCTGGTGTTTTTCATCAAATATTTGATACCCAGTTGATGACACAAAGGCATAATCACCATCTTCCAAGTAACATATCTGGTTGGTAAACGGCGCCAGGGACAACGCATCGGAGCCCACAAAAAACTCACCAGCTTTCTGAGCAATCGCCAAAGGACTGCCACGCCGCGCACAAAATATTGTCTCTGGGTTATCTTTAAATAAAACTGCCAGTGCAAAGGCGCCTTCCAGCTGATCCAAACACTGCCGCACAGCTTGTTCCAAAGATCCTGCTTCTGTCAGCAATGCTGTTAACAAATGGGCCACAACCTCAGTATCTGTTTCACTTTCAAAAACATGGCCCTTTGCTTCCAGGCCTTTTTTCAACTCCAGATAGTTTTCAATAATGCCGTTATGCACCACCGCTACTTTATCTGTTGCATGTGGATGAGCATTATTAACAGACGGCTTACCATGGGTTGCCCAGCGGGTATGCGCTATGCCAATATTTCCCTCAAGCGGCTCTTGCCCAAGCAAGGCCTCCAAATTTTTTATTTTTCCCTGAGCCCGCCGACGTTGGATTTGTCCATCAGCCAAAATCGCAATGCCTGCCGAATCATAACCGCGGTATTCAAGGCGCTTTAAACTCTCGGTTAAATCTGGAACGATATTTTGCCGGCCAATAATGCCAATGATGCCACACATAAATTAATCCTTTTTCTGCGCCTTAACGCGATCTTGATACACTTTTCCTTTGCCCGACAACGTCGTTTGCTTGGTCCGGGCAAAAGCCAAAGCCTTATCATCTACGTGATTGGTAATTGTACTGCCCGCCGCAATCACCGCTTCATTACCAATGGTAACCGGCGCCACCAAGCTGGTGTTTGAACCAATAAAGCACTCATCACCAATGGTGGTTTGGTGTTTACGCGCCCCATCGTAATTACAGGTAATGGTCCCAGCACCAATATTACTGGCCTCCCCAATTGTTGTATCGCCGCAATAGGACAAATGGTTTACCTTACTTTTTGGTCCCAATGTTGTGTTCTTTAGTTCAACAAAATTACCAACCTTAGATTTCTCAGACAATACAGTTCCTGGGCGGATGCGGGCAAAAGGCCCCACCTCAACATGCTCGCTAATCTTGCACCCTTCAAGATGACTAAACGCTTTAATCCGCGATCCACTAGCAATTGATACCCCTGGGCCAAAAACAACATTAGGTTCAATAGTTACATCGCTGGCAATCTCGGTATCATGCGCGAAAAAAACCGTTTCCGGGGCCTGAAGCGTCACACCATTATCTAACATTGCTTCACGGGTAATTTCTTGAAAAGTCCGCTCAGCCCTGGCCAAATCAGCCCGACCATTCACCCCTTGAATCTCACGTTCACTGGCCAAGCTATAAGTGGTTTTAAGGCCTTGTCCATGCGCAAGCTTAACGATATCCGTTAAATAAAATTCACCACTTGCATTGTCGTCATCAAGCTGATCAAGCAAATCAGGCAACTTGGCTACGGAAACCAAAAACACCCCAGAGTTACATAGAGTTTGTTGGGCTATGTCTTCAGCTGATAATTCTTTCGCCTCCACAATAGCGCCCACTTGATCACCATTCTCCAACACCAACCGGCCATACTGGTTGGGCCCTTGCACATCAGCTGCCAAAACAGCGATATCGGCTTGAGTATTCTTTTTTTGCTCTAAAAGGTGGGTCAACGTTTTAGGTTGAATCAAGGGCGCATCCCCACATAAAATAAGCAAGTCACCACTCAAAGTTTTAATCCAGTCCAAGGCACATTGAACCGCATGACCTGTTCCTTTAGGTGGTGATTGAATAAAGGTTGGAATCGCTTCATCAATTGTGGGCAAAGTTGGCGAGGCCACAATGGCAATATCATGCGCATTAACCGAACGAACTGATCGTATCACATGATCAATCATCGCCAAGCCAGCAAGTTTGTGCAAAGGTTTTGCAAGACTTGATTTCATTCGCTTGCCGTCGCCAGCTGCTAAGATCAAAGCATTTAACATATCAAGCCGCCTTACACGCATGGTTTCGCATAGAAACCATCTGCTCAAAAGAAGGAAGCTCTTGGCTGGGGCCAATGGTTGCCACCGTCATTGGGCTGTTCAACGTACATCTTAGAGCATCGCGTACTTGATCCATTGAAACACCGTCTATTTTCTCAACCAATTGCTGCGGACTATACAGTTGGTTCAACAGCAAATAGTTGGTCGCTAACCGCTTACACCGGGCTGTCGTGCTTTCAAATGCCATCAAAATAGAAGCCTTTAATTGATGCTTAGCCCGTTCTAGCTCCTGGGTTGTTATATCTTTTTGTGCTTGGCCCAGCGTTTCAAACAACGTATCCACCAACACCTTGCTTTCCTTTTGTCCTGTGCCGGCATAAAGGCCAAATACGCCCGCATCTGAATAGCTCGAGCTAAAGGCATAAACAGCGTAGGCAAGGCCCTTTTTCTCACGCACCTCTTGGAACAACCGCGATGACATACCACCGCCCAAAATTGTTGATAAAATCATCGTGGGAAAATAAGGGTCAGATTGAAGGCTGCATCCCTTGAAACCTAGCAGTACATGCAACTGATCTAGCTCTTTCACTTTATGACAGGCTCCGCCCACATAATCCGGCGCACGTCTTTGCTCGGGGTCGTGGTTCTTTTTCATCCCGCCAAAATGTTTTTCAACCTGGTCCACAAACTGGTCATGATCAACGTTGCCAGCTGCTGAAACCACCATTTGGTCTGGCAAGTAATGGCGGTCCATGAATCCCATTAAATCTTCCCGCTTCATTGCGCGCACGGTTTCAGTCGGACCTAAAATAGACCGCCCAATAGCATGATTGGGAAAGCATGTTTCCTCAAAATAATCGAAAACAATATCACTGGGTGTGTCGTTGGTTTGGCCAATTTCTTGGACAATCACCTCCCGCTCACGGTCCATTTCCTTGGGGTCAAAGGTCGAATTTTGCAAAATGTCCGCCAAAATCTCCACACCCAAATTCAGGTCTTTTTTCAAAAGCCGCGCATAGTAAGCTGTTATTTCTCGTGAGGTATAGGCATTCAGATAGCCACCAACATTTTCCACTTCTTCAGCAATTTGTGTCGCACTGCGGCTGGTTGTTCCCTTAAAAGCCATGTGCTCCAAAAAGTGCGCCGCCCCATTAATATTGATTGTTTCATTACGACTTCCAGCCCGCACCCAAACGCCCATAGACACAGTTTCAACATGGGGGATGTGATCACTCATCACAGTAAGGCCGTTGGCAAGTTTGGTTTGTTTCACAGACATGGCTAATATGATTGATTTATTTGAGGGATAAATGTAACTTGAGACCTGAAAAATGTAAAATAAAAAGAGTTTCAATCTATTTCAACACAGTGATGTCAAGCCCATGACTCAATTCAAATCTTCCGCCCTGCAAGAACTTCAAGACCGGGGCTTTATCTATCAATGCACGGACCTAGACGCTCTTGATGCGGCCATGGTCAAACAACCCATCACCTTTTATTGTGGCTATGATGCCACCGCTGACAGCCTCCATGTGGGTAATCTTCTCACCATTATGGCCGCCCGGGTTATGCAACGCCACGGTCACAAACCTCTTATGATTGTTGGCGGCGGCACCACCAAAATTGGCGATCCATCCGGCCGTTCTCAAGAACGCAACTTGCTTGATACAGCGCAAATTGATCAGCACCTTACAGGCATCAAAAAATCTCTGCAGCCCTTTATCAATTTTAATCAAGATACAGCCAATGGCGCCTTATTGTTGAATAACGATACCTGGCTGCAGGATTTAAAATACCTCGACTTTCTGCGCACGTACGGCCCCCACTTCACCATCAATCGTTTGCTCACATTTGACAGTGTTCGTACACGCCTTGAACGCGAATCGCCGCTTAGCTTTTTAGAATTCAATTATATCCTCATCCAGGCCTACGATTTTCTACACTTGAACCGTCAATATAATTGTCAGCTGCAAATCGGCGGATCAGATCAGTGGGCCAATATGCTCAATGGTTATGAGCTGATTCGCAAACTTGAAAAGTCCCCTTCATATGCCCTGACCTTACCCCTTATTGAAAATGCCGATGGGCAGAAAATGGGTAAAACTGCAGCTGGCGCTGTCTGGATTAATGGCGATAAATTATCTCCACTTGATTACTGGCAGTTCTGGCGCAACATTGCCGACCAAGACGTTGTCAAGTTGCTGAAACTCTACACCGACCTCTCTGTCACTGAAATCAGCGCCTATGAAAACCTGAGCGGCGCTGACATTAATAAAGCCAAAATCCTGTTGGCCGATCACGCCACGACATTGGCCCATGGCTCGGACGTTTTAGCTGATATTCACGCCACCGTTGGATCGCATTTCAACAAGCAAGAAACCCTTGAAGTTACCGGCACAGATGCAGCAGGGCACCCTATTCTCAAAACCGCAGCCCCTGTTGTTCAAATCAAAGCTGCTGACTTATCAGCTGGGCACACCCTTATCCAAGCGCTAACTGCTCTTGGCTTTGCCAAAAGCAATGGCGAAGCACGTCGGTTAATCCAAGGCGGTGGCTGCCGCGTTAACGATCAAAAAGCCCGTGAAGACCGCTCTCTTACAGGGGATGATATCGTTTCACCTGGCGTTATCAAAATTGCCGCTGGCAAGAAAAAGCTTGGTTATCTGCAGGTGCTTACATGACCTACGTTGTCACCGATAAATGCATTAACTGTATCTACACCGATTGTGTCGAGGTGTGTCCAGTTGATTGCTTTTTTGAAGGCGAAAACATGTTGGTAATTGATCCTGAAATTTGCATCGATTGCGGTGTCTGTGTGCCTGAATGCCCGGCCGATGCCATTATTCCTGACACCGATCCCAACACCGAAGATTGGGTTGCCTTCAACCAAAAATATGCCAAAATTTGGCCCAATATTTTAACCAAAAAACCCCATCGCCCTGATGCCGAAAAGTGGCAACAAATGAATAATAAAATGAAATTTTTCTCACCTAAGCCTGGTGATACAAAAACAACCTAAAGGAAGAAACATGCTCAGATCACAAATTCAAACCGCCATGAAAGAAGCTCTTAAACAAGGCGAAAAAGACAAACTCACCACATTGCGTATGATCATGTCAGGGATCAAAGACAAAGACGTTGCCGTGCGGGTGGACAACACTTCTGCCACCGAGGCCCAAGATGAACACATCCTAAAGCTGCTGGAAACCATGATCAAGCAACGCCGTCAAAGCATTGATATGTACACCAATGGCGGCCGCACCGAACTGGCCGCCAAAGAACAAGCCGAAATTGATGTTTTGCAAGAATTCTTGCCTCAGCAACTGACCGAAGCAGAACAAGAACAGGCCATCAAAGCCTGCATCCAGGAAACCAACGCTTCTTCCATGCGCGATATGGGGGGCGTCATGGCTTGCCTTAAGCAAAAGTACGCCGGGCAAATGGATTTTGCTAAAGCCTCAGCGCAGATCAAATCACACCTTAATTAATCATGCAAAGCGGCCGCGCTATCCAAGACCAAATCCGCGAGCGGATCACTCTATCGGATGTCATTGGCAAGCGTGTCAAATTGAAGCGGGCCGGTAAAGAATTCTCTGGTCTTTGCCCTTTTCATGGGGAAAAAACACCCTCTTTCACGGTTAATGATCAAAAAGGATTTTTTCATTGTTTTGGCTGCGGCGCCCATGGTGATGTCTTTGGCTTTCTCATGCAGGAAGGCGGTCTTAGCTTTCCAGAGGCCCTCAAGCGCGCTGCCGAAATTGCTGGCGTGCAACTTCCCAAAACCATCGATACTGGCCCCAAGCTCACCCCGGCACAACTTCAAGCCCGCGATCGTCTGCATCAAATCATGCGCCACGCAGCTGATTTCTATTCAGAAACCCTGAAGCGTCACGAAGCCACCGAAGCCCAAAAATATCTTCAAAGCCGCAACCTCACCGCTCAAACCATCGCCGCGTTTCAAATTGGCTTTGCCAGTTCTTCTCGAACCACCTTGATGGAGTATCTCAAAACCCAGGGATTCACAGCCGAGGAAATTGAAACCGCCGGTCTTACCAGTGCTCGTGATCATGACATCATTGATAAATTTCGCAGCCGCATCATCTTTCCCATTCACAACACCAAGGGCCAAGTTGTTGCTTTTGGTGGGCGGGCCTTGCTCAGCCAGCAAGAACCTAAATACCTGAACTCGCCTGAAACCCCAATTTTTCATAAAGGCTCCTTGCTTTATAATGCCAAAAACGCCAACGATGCCCGCTCGAATCAATCGGTGTTGTTGGTTGAAGGGTACATGGATGTCATCAAACTGTCGCAAGCTGGTTATCGCCGTGCCGTTGCGCCGCTTGGCACCGCAGTTACACCCGAACAAATCACAGCTCTTTGGCGCTTGGATCGGTCACCGATCATTGTTATGGATGGTGATAGCGCCGGTATTCGCGCCCAACAACGCATTATCGAACGAGCCATGCCCCTGATTACCGCCGATAAAACCCTGCGTTTCTTGACGTTACCCCAAGGTCAAGATCCCGATACATTTATCGATACCAACGGCATCGTCGCGTTTCAAAATCTTCTCGGCCAAGCCAATAGTTTGAGTGATCAACTATGGCAACTGTACTTTTTATCAACACCGCAAGACACACCCGAACAACGCACCCAAGTTCAACGAACCCTTACAGATTTAATCAATGCGATCCGTGACCCCTTTCTGCGTAAAAATTATCAAGATGATATCACTGCTCGCACCAAACAGCACCGATACAAAGCCCAGCAACCCTCAGTTGCGCAAACCTCCCCACGCGCAACCCGTAAAAAAGGCACCCCGACTCTTGATCTCAATCGCCGCATTCTCTTGTACTTAGCTATTCGCTATCCTTCGCTGTTATTTGATCATGAAGAAGATTTTTCCAATATTGACTTCCCTACCAGCCACCAAGGCCTGCAACAAGAGTGCCTCAGTTTATGCGCAACCCAGCATACAATTGGCACCGACGGCTGGCTCACTCATCTCAAATCCACATCGCCACACCATGATATTTTGTCAGACTTTGACCATGCTTTTGTGCACAGTCACCTCCCCTCTCTTCAGATCAATCCTCAACCCGCAACCCTAGAAGATCTTTGGCAAAAAACCATTCAGGCCTTGCATCAAGAAAAACACGCTTATCTGGCCGAAGAAATGCGACAAAAGTTCGAAGCCAATCCCACCGAAGAAAACTGGCAACTGTTCTTAAAACATACCGGAGGCGAGTAAAATTTCCCTTACTCAGCGCAGCCTTTTTCCAATCATTGCGAGACGGAGAGCAGCTCCAGAATACGTCATCATGAGGAGGCGTTCACGCCGACGTGATGATCTCTTTCTTTTACCAGTCATTCCAAAGGAGTGAAACGACTCTGACAATCTCATTTCACTTTTCCCTCGTTATTCTTGTCATCGAATCTCTTGACTTGTACAATGATCAATACTGGTAATTTCAGGCATATATAGTATACTGCAGCAAATTATTTAGGAATATGTATGTTAGGGATTGTTAAGCGCATTTTTGGCTCGGAAAACGATAAAATTATTAAAAGGCTGAGCAAAAAAGTTGAAGAAATCAACGCGCTTGAGCCAAGCATTTCGCCTTTATCAGATGAAGAATTGCGGGCCAAAACCACCCAATTTCGCACGCGGATGGCCAAGGGTGAAAGCCATGATAGTATTTTGCCCGAAGCCTTTGCCGTGATGCGTGAAACTGCTAAGCGTGTGCTGGGTGAACGCCATTATGACGTGCAGCTGATGGGCGGAATGGTATTGGACCGTGGCATGATTGCCGAAATGAAAACCGGTGAAGGGAAAACCCTGGTTTCAACCCTAGCGGCTTATCTTAATGCTTTGCCTGGTAAAGGCGTGCATGTTGTAACCGTAAACGATTACTTGGCCAAACGGGACTCGGAGTGGATGGGCCAAGTGCACCGCTTTTTGGGTTTAACCGTAGGCTGTATTTATCATGAAATGAATGATGATCAGCGCCGTGAAGCGTATGCAGCTGATATTACCTACGCCACCAACAACGAATTGGGTTTTGATTATCTGCGCGATAACATGAAGTTTAATAAATCGGATATGGTGCAACGTGGATTCCACTATGCGATTGTCGATGAGATGGACAGTATCTTGATTGATGAAGCGCGGACGCCATTAATTATATCGGGGCCCACGGATGATACGTCTGAATTGTACCTATCGGCCAATCAAATTATCAAGCAATTGAGCCCAAAAGATTACGATAAAGATGAAAAGCAAAATAACGTTAACTTCACTGAACAAGGGATGGAAAAGGTTGAACAGTTGTGCCGCCAAGCCGACTTGCTGAAGGGTGAATCGCTGTATGATATCCAAAACGTAAGCATGGTGCACCATCTGAACCAAGCCCTGAAAGCGCACACGTTGCATCATAAAGATAAAGAATACATTATCCGCGACAATCAAGTAATGCTGATTGATGAATTTACAGGGCGGATGATGGAAGGACGCCGCCTTTCGGATGGATTGCACCAAGCCATTGAGGCTAAAGAAGGTGTGCCGATCCAAATGGAAAACCAGACGTTGGCCTCTATTACCTTTCAGAACTTTTTCCGCTTGTATCCAAAGTTGTCGGGGATGACGGGAACAGCTATGACTGAGGCAGCCGAGTTTGCCGATATTTATGGCTTGGAAGTGGTGGCACTGCCAACCAACCTACCCATTGCCCGGAAGGATTTGGATGATGAGGTGTATCGGACCGAAGCTGAAAAATTCAATGCCATTTTAAAAGTGGTTGAAGATTGTAAAAGTCGCCAACAGCCGGTGTTGATTGGAACGGCCAGCATTCAAAAGTCTGAGGAAATTTCCGACTTTTTGAAACGTCACCACATTAAGCACAATGTCTTGAATGCGCGCCATCACGAAAAAGAAGCTTTGATCATTGAACAAGCCGGTGTGCCGGGAGCGATTACCATTGCCACCAACATGGCGGGTCGGGGAACCGATATCAAGCTGGGCGGTAACAAGGATTTGATGATTGAGAAAGCCTCTGAAAAAGCCAAAACAGCTGCAGAGAAAGCCAAGATCATTGAGAAAGTCAGTGCTGAACATGCCGAAGCCAAACGTCGGGTGATGGAATCAGGGGGTTTGTATGTTGTAGGAACCGAACGGCATGAAAGCCGCCGCATTGACAACCAGCTGCGGGGCCGGTCTGGACGACAAGGAGACCCGGGGGCATCGAAGTTTTTCCTCTCCTTGCAAGATGATTTGATGCGAATTTTTGGTTCAGAGCGATTAGACAGCATGTTGCAAAAGCTGGGCCTGAAAGAAGGTGAAGCAATTATTCACCCATGGATTAATAAAGCCATCGAACGAGCGCAAACAAAAGTGGAAGCGCGTAACTTTGACATGCGGAAACACTTATTGAAATACGATGACGTGATGAATGAGCAACGAAAAATCATTTATCAACAACGCCATGAGTTTATGGAAAGCGATGACCTGAGCGAAGTTGTTTTGGACATGCGCCTTGAGGTGATCGATGAGCTGGTGGACAGGGCCATGCCGGAAAAAAGCATGCCCGATCAGTGGAATTTAGATGGCTTAAAAGAGGGTATCCAAACAATTTTTGGCTTGGACTTACCTGTTCAAAAATGGGCGGAAGAGGAAGGCATTGCCAATGCTGAAATGCGCGAACGGCTAAACAAAGAAGTGGATCAAGCCTTCAAGCAGAAGTTTGATGGCTTCCCTGAGGCAGGATTGCGCGAGATTGAAAAATCTGTGTTGTTGCGGGTGCTAGACCAAACATGGAAAGATCACTTGTTGTCTATGGATCAATTGCGCCAAGGGATTAACTTGCGGGCTTATGGGCAGAAGGATCCGTTGAACGAATACAAACGCGAATCGTTTTTGATGTTTGAGGAAATGTTGCAACGGATGCGTGAGCAAACGCTAACAATCTTGTTCCAGTTCAATTTTCTAGAATCGTTTCAACAAGAAGAGGTATTGCCAGAAGCGCCGCAAGAGATGACCGAATCATTTGAAGATCCAGCTTTGGCGCCAACTTCAAGCCAAGCACAGCCAGCGCAAACAGTTGTGTCGCGGCAACGCGCTGATAACTTTAACCCCAAAGATCCAAAAACATGGGGCCGTGTGGCGCGCAATGACCCATGCCCGTGCGGATCGGGCAAGAAGTATAAGCAGTGCCACGGTAAGATTGTTTAGGCATCGCTAGCTAGGGTTTTATGCTTATTTAAACAAGGATTTAAGAAATGCGGTTTTGTTTGCTGATTATTGTTTGGGTAGCTGCTCTTATTGCGCAGGCTATAGATCCAGAAATTGAGGATAAGCAAAATGATTCAGCAGCCGGGCCCATAGCTGAGGAGGTACAGACTCTGGGTTCAGTTAAGCCAACACTAGATGGTTTGCCACAAGAACTTTTTAATCAGATTACAATATTTTTGGATGTTAGATCTCAGGGTGCGTTGGCACGGGTATCAAAACAATTGCATTTAGCGGTGAATCAGTATCGGCAGGATATGGTGCCATGCTTGGTTGGTGGGGCAATGACTCGTTTTATGCAAAGTGATACTCTTATGTTGGGTGTGCCGACGACATCAAAATCAACATCAACATCAGCAGACCAAGCTATGCTTGATGTATTGCGTTATTATTTGAATCAAGTGCGACCAGAGCAAAGGGGAGACCTATTAAAGAAAAAACTAGAAAATAAAGAAACTTTGGGGCTGTACCAGATAACTAGATTAAATATAGGCGAACACATTGCTTGATCTGGGTTAGCTGGGTTTTAGGATTTGGCTTATTAAATCGCCATTTACACTCCTTCAAAAACAACCAAAAACTCTCTTTTGAGATACCATTGCTGTATTTCTCTTATCTGCAAACAGTTTTGAATGGTTAATGCGATAGTGTTTAAAGTCTGTCACATCAAGGGTATTATACCCCCTCCAACAGTCAGAATAAACGATGCTATCTGGAATGACTGGCAAACCAAAACCCGTCACCCTGAGAGACTATTTTTTACCCGTCACCCTGAGGAGCGTAGCGACGTGAGGGGCTTATGGAAGTGGAATCAGATCATCACGTCGTGGTTTCACCACTCCTCATGATTGTATAGGTCAAGTAATTCGATGACAAGAATGGGAGAATTTAGTGGGTGTTAGTCCGTTCAAAGATTGGTGGGGACGCAGCTGATTGTAATAAACTAAATAGTCAGTCAACTCCTTGTTAAACTCAGCTATAGAGCTAAAGTAAGTTCCCTCGATCAAGTCATGATTTAACGTTCGCCAGAAGCGTTCAATCTTACCATTGGTTTGTGGCCGGTAGGGCTTGGTATATCTGTGCTTAATGCCCATTTCTGTTAGCAATCGCTCAAACGGATGACTCTCTTTCGTTTGCGATGTCCGTGGCCCAAACTCAGGCCCATTATCCGTTAAGACCTCAACAAATCGCACATCATAAGCATTTGCCAAATGATTAAAGCAGCGCAAAGTTGCAAACATAACAGACAAGGCCTTTACATCTTGGCATATCTCTACCCATGCTAAACGACTGCAGCTGTCAATCACACCAATCAAGTAATAGCGTTGTGGATCATTGGCAATGGTATCTTTGCTTAGATGAGAGGTATCAATATGACCAAGCTCACCAATTTTCTCTTTGATAAAGGTACGCTTTGCTTGCTGCATAGGAGGGTTTATCTTGTTTTTACCATAGCGTTTTAAAATCTGATAAATCGTACTACTGGCTGGGGTTTTTTCTTTAAGTTGTGTTTTTAAAATATCATGAATCTCATACTTGTTGCAGCCTTTTTCACGCCAGCTTAGAACTTGCTGCTCTATCTCATAGGGTGTGCGGCGAGTGCGAAACCGAGGACCACGCTTACCTGGCAGAAAAGAACTGATGTCATTGCTGTCTTGAAAGCGACGATAATACTTGGAAAAAGTTTGCCGGCAGGTGCCATGCAGGGCATAAAAGTCTCCCACACTTTTAAGGGTTGGATGGGTGCCTGCTTTAATCGATTCATACTCTTTGATTAAAAACTGATATTTCTGGATATAATTTCTTTTGAGCGTTTCATCTTTACTGTTAATTCTCATGGTTACCTCGTTGTTTTCAGAGCTCTTTCTATTCTAAACTCTGTCATCGAATTATCTAACCTATACAATGATGACGTTGGATGCAGAATGAGATTGCCACAGTCGCGCTGCTCCTTCGGAATGACGTGGAATTGGAATGAGATTGCCACAGTCGCGTGGTCCTTTGGAATGACAGGCAACCCAACCCAAAACCAGTCACCCTGAGGAGAAATGCAATTTCGACGTGAGGGTCTTTTTTGAAGGCAGAATGAGATTTGGACGTCGTTTCTCCGAAACTCCTTCAGAATCCAGAATTCTATCTATATCTGCCTACTTCTTAACCAAAGCAGAAAAATTAACAAAACGTAACATCAGCGTCCGCAAACGGTGAAGTAAGGCCCGCCGGCTGGAGGCCACAGCCAGGTCTGGATCATTTACCAGCACCTCTTCAAAGAAATTTTCAAGGGGCTGTAGAACAGGCTGTAATGCCGCCAACGCTTCTGCCAATTTCCCCTCCTGCATCAAGCTCAGCACCTGAATTTCTGCAGTCATCATTTGCTTCAATAAATTTTTTTCTGCCGGCTTTTGCAACAACGCCTCATCCAAAACCGTGCCCTCAACCCCTGAGCCGAAAATCCCATTAATGCGATCAAAGGCCTGTAATAGGGCTTGCCCTTCTGCCTTTCGTAAATCCTCAGTTAGCACAGCACAAGCCTCTGCCGCACGGGCAAAGTCCATACCTTCAACAAACCATTGGCTGCCTAGCACGGACTCAATCACATCATAGTCATAATTTTCCTTCAGGAAATACCGCAATCGATCAACCATAAAGCGGTTTAGATCAGCGCTATAGGCGGCATAATCCACTTTATCAGCCACATCTAAAGCCCCGTAATTAGCTTTGGCTAACGCTGCAAAATCCAGTTTCAAATTATGCGCAACTGCCAATCGAATAATCCCCAGCGCAGCCCGGCGCAGGGCAAACGGATCCTTTGAACTGGTGGGTTGAATGCCAACGGCAAAAAAACTACTCAATGTTTCCAAGCGCTCAATAACCGCCATTTGCACGGCGACCATATCTGTTTGATCTTGATCTGAGTATTGCTGGCTCACAGCCGTGCATACAGCTGCATCAAACCCTTTGGCCTGCAAGTAATACCCCCCCATCACGCCTTGCAGTTCCGGAAATTCGCCCACCATCTCTGAGGCCAAGTCTGCTTTGGCATACCGACACGCCAGTTTCAACGGTTCAGAACTTACATCAATGCAGGCTGCCAGTTTCTCAAACCGTGTTAGCCGTTCATGAACACTGCCTAATTTTGCATGGAATGTTTGGTTTTTCAGGCTATCATTCCAGCCCTCTATGGACGCCTCTAAATCAGTCTGCCAAAAGAATTGTGCGTCTTGCAAGCGTGCCTGTAAAACCGCTTCATTTCCAGCAACAATCTCTGCCATTCCGTCAGTCGGGGCCATATTGGCTGTAAAAACAAACGTATTACTTAAGATGTCTTCAGCGGTATACAAAGGCGTGAAAAATTGATGACTCCACATCGATGTCGTCAACACTTCTGCTGGAATCTCTAAAAACGCAGCATCAAATTGGCCAGTACAAATCACAGGCCATTCCACCAATCCAGCCACCTGGGCTGCGTGAGCCTGTGCAGACTCTTTAAGAGCTAATCCTTTTTCAGCAGCTACTTTTGCATATCCATCAGCAATCATCTCAGTTCGCTCAGCTGGATCCAATACCACATACCGATCACGTAAAGCGTGTTGATATTGATCCCAGCTCTCCACTACAAATGGTTCAGGCGCCATAAATCGGTGGCCATAACTTGTTCGTCCCACGCTCACAAAAGAATGTGGTGCTGGCACCGGCAGAACCTCACCTGCAAACAACGCCACTAAGCTGTGCATTGGCCGTACCCACGTAAACTCTTCATTGCCCCAACGCATGGATTTGGGCCAGCGGTAGCTTTGTAAAAAACGGGTAGTCAGCTGCGCCAAAATCTCACTGGTTGGCAGGCCTTTTTGCTGTAATTTAGCAAAGTAAAACACGCCCTTCTTACCCAAATCACGCTGCTCTAATTGATCCAAGCCCAACTGCACACTGGCCAAAAACCCATCGATTGCTTGTTGTGGCGCATCAACGGCAGGTCCCTTGCGCTCGGTTTCCGTATCCGCTTGTGCCACTGGCAACCCCTGCACACACAGGGCCAGACGCCGCGGCGTCACTACGCTTTTAATATGCTCAAATTGCAAATTATGATCCGCTAACCCCTGCGCAAAATGATCCTGCAAAGCCTGACAGGCCGCTTTCTGCATACGGGCGGGGATTTCCTCTGAGAAAATTTCTAAAATAAATTCGCTCATGCTGCCTCTCTTGCCTGCATTTGTTCACGCCACAAGGTACAGCACGCCTTGGCCAACGCCCGCACCCGCGCAATATAGGCCGCTCGATCAGTCACACTGATCGCCCCACGCGCATCCAACAAGTTAAACGCATGGCTGGCTTTCATACAAAACTCATAAGCCGGTAGCGGCAGTTGTTGATCAATTAGCAGCCCACATTGATCTTCACAATGCTTAAACTGTTGAATCAATGACGGCACATCAGCATGCTCAAAGTTATAGGCTGATTGCTGCTTTTCATTTTCATAGAACACATCGCCCCAAGTCATTTTGTCCGCGCCCGATTGGCCGTTCCAATCCAAATCAAAGGCGCTGGTTTTGTTTTGCAGCACCAAGGCCAAACGCTCAAGGCCATAGGTCAACTCCAATGAAACCGGCTCACATTTCAATCCGCCCATTTGCTGGAAATAAGTAAATTGTGAAATCTCAGAGCCATTCCCCCAAACTTCCCAACCCAGACCACTGGCCCCCAGCGTTGGACTTTCCCAATCATCTTCGACAAAGCGCACATCGTTGGCCATTAAATCAAAACCAATCGCCTTTAAGCTGTCTAAATACAATGCCTGCGCATCTTTTGGGCTGGGTTTAATAATAACCTGAAACTGGTAATAATGTTGAAAGCGGTTAGGATTTTGGCCATAACGCCCATCGGTGGGCCGTCTGCATGGTTGCACATAAGCCGCTTTCCATGGCACGTGATCCGCCGACCTCAGCGTCGTTGCTGGATGAAACGTCCCCGCACCTACTTCCATATCGAATGGTTGTAAAATCACACAGCCTTGCTTAGCCCAATAGCTCTGCAAGTTCAAAATCATGGTTTGGAAACAGGTATCCATAGCGGTTTATATCTCGTTTACACTTAAAATCTATAGCACAGGCCGGGTTTAGAAAGAACCGAAAAAGTAAAGCGGGATCAAGGCTAGAGCTGCAAAAATCATGAGCCCCGATACCAGAGTCATGCCCATAGACACCCGCTGAATCTGCCGCAGACGTTGAAGTTGCAAAATCATATTTGGCACCAACACAGCAATAAACACCAATGCCACCCCGGCAAACTCCAATGCCTGAACAAACAATTGGTCATTATAAAGCATCACCAGCAACGGCGGCCCAAATGTATACAGCCCAACCCAGGCAATATGCGCCTCTTTGGTGCCTTTCTTTAACATATCGCGGAAGTAATCCGATAGGCCCAGGCCTACACCTATAAAAGAAGTCAGCACCGCAAACAGGGCAAACATATTCAGGCTAATTTCAATCCAAGCCACGCCGGTCTGCAGGCCCAAAAACCGAATCATCGTTGCCATATCTTTTAAGGCCGCAGGGGTTTGTCCGGCCAGCCCTAAACACAGCGCAATCCAAAAACAATACAGCACAACGGATAACAATGTGCCCCAGAAAAAAGCACGCTTCAGTGCGCTGTTTTGGCCATTATTATAGGCCACCAAACTGGGGATGCTGCCATGAAACCCAAAGGAGGTAATATAGATCAGCAGCACCGCCACCGAGGCCCCACTATCAGATATTTGTGAAAAGGGTTGCCGCATAGACGCCTGCAAATCCGCCACAGAAATAAGCTGCATCATCGGCACCGCCACAGCCACAAACACCACAAGCTTAATTAGAAACAATAACCGATTGGCATAATCCGTCAGGCCTGTATGGGTCAAAATCACCCCACCAAAGCCAATAAAAATCATCACACCTAACGCTTTTGCTGGCACACCCGTCACTTGTTGTAGCAACTGGCTCGCGCCCGAAGCATAGGCCGCCAGCAATGCATAAAACAACCACAACATAGCAATTGCCATCACCACCGCCCCGGGCCGGCCAAACGTTCGCTTTACCAGGGTGTGAAAAGTTGCCTCTGCTGGATACGGCGCCAACGCTTTTAAAATCACCAGCGCATTGATCAACATAAACAACCATGCCACCGCCATAAACAACAAGCCCATGGGCAAACCAATCTCAGCAGTTTTGAGCGGCAAGGCCAACATACTGGCACCGATGGTTGTGCCAGCCACAATCAAAATTGTGCCAATGTATTTATTCCAAGTCATAGTGGCAGTTGTACGCAGATTCACATTTTTGTGCAAGTTTAAGAAGCCGTTTATCACTTGACAAAAAAAATTTTTTATACTTAATATTAATTAAATAGGGAGCTAAAAATGAAAAAAATATTTACCTTTTTTACTTTACTAATCGCATGCACACTTTCTAAATCAGTATTGCAATCCGTCGAAGATCTCCCCCCTGGATACAAAGAACTTGTTAAGCCACCCAAGTATGGCTTTATTGATCTTAACGCGTTACACAAAAGCTTTTCTAAATCACAAAAGGCTGTCCTAAGAACTTGGGCGCCCCAAAGATTAAAGAAAAAAGGCCTCACATTACTTAAGGGCGCTGATATTTTAGAAAACCCAAAAGAATATTTTGCCAACTTTTGGCAACGACCATACACGTCTGCCTCACTCATCGGTGGTAATGTTTTAAATCCCCTTTTTAACTACGGTCTTATTTTTGAGGCTGATCCAAGCTTGATTCTATTCATATCAAAAAGCGATTCTACAATAATGTCACCAGGCCACTTAGCTTCTTCAGGTCGAGAAATGGCATCTTACTTTAAAGATATGATCAGCTATAACCCCTTTCAAGCACCCGAAGCCATTCTCAGAATGACTCATCATCGACTCAGGCATAAAAGACCCATGGCCTTCAATGAAGATGCAATATTAATTGGTGCTGAACAGTTACAAGAGAAAACTATATACCTTGGGCACAATGAAATTGTTCTTGCAACACAAGATCCATCAAACCCAGCAATTAGATTAAAAATCACTGGAATTTGGTATCGTGACATTGCATCAGGTGAATCTGGTCATATGTGTTACCAAAATAAACTTAGCCCTGAAAAAATAGCGCAACTTAAAACCATCGCGGAAGAGTTAAAACTGCCACTTGTTCCACTGACGAAACTAGCTGGACCTAATTTTGACCCAAAGAAACATCTCGCTGGCTGCGAAGTGAAGAAAGAAGATTTTAGGCCTTTTTGACCAGCATAAGATGAGATTAGTAAAAACCTCGTCATTCTTTATAGGTGTTTCGCAGAACTTGATCCACAAGACCTTCACGTCGAAATTGCATTTCTCCTCAAGGTGATGGGTAACGAAAAAACCAGTCATTCTGAGCGGATTTTAAATCCGCGTGAGAATCTCTTCTAACTTCAAGAGAGACCCCCACGTCAGGACTTCGTCCTTCCTCAGGGTGACTGGTAAAAAAGTGAGCCCCTCACGGAACGCAGTTCCTCAGGGTGACGGGTATTTTGTGCGACCACCCCAAAACCAGTCATTGCGAAGGAGCAACGCGACTGTGGCAATCTCATCCAACTTTCATACGTCTACACACATATCCTCTTGCAGTTAGGGGGTAGAAAAAATATACTGCGCTTAAATTTTATAAACGGACTTTCATGAAACTGGTTATCGAACAAAAAACCCTCCTTGATGCCCTTGGCCATGTGCGCTTTATTGTTGAAAAAAGAAACGTTTCGCCCGTTCTTGGTAACGTTTTGCTTGAGGCTCACGATGGCTGCCTCAAACTAACTACCACCGATCTAGATGTTAGCATCCGGGAAGAAGTTAAAGCCAATGTTCAAGAGCCTGGCGCCACCACCATAAATATTGCCACCCTTTATGAAATTGTCTGCCGCATTGCCGATGGCTCTGAAATTGAACTCAAAAGCAGTGAAGAAAACAGCCAGGTTGTTGTTAAAAGTGGTAAAGCGCGTTTTCAACTTCCAGCCATTTCTGCTGATCAATTCAGCGCTTCACTGGCCGCAGACCTGCCAACACAATTCACCTTAACCGGCGCCGAGCTGTATTCCCTTATTCGCAACACCGCTTTTTCCATGTCCGATGTTGATTCACACTATACCATGAATGGGGTTTATCTTCACAGCCTCAAACAAGACGACCGCGAATTGTTGCGGGCCGTTGCCACCGATGGCCACCGTTTGGCCTATGCCCAACAACCCGCACCCAAATCATGCATGGACATGCCAGGTATTATTATTCCGCGCAAAACCATTCGCCTGATTCTCAAATTGCTCGAGAAAAACCGCGACTTTGACGTTAATGTCAGCGTTTCACTGACCCAAGTTATCTTTGCTTTCAACACCATTCATGTGCAATCACGCCTGATTGATGGTCAGTTCCCTAATTACATAGATGTAATCCCAACGCAAAATACCTTTGAATTAAAGATGAATCGCCGCGATTTCCTTGAAGCTGTCGATCGGGTTGCTTTATTGTCTCAAGATAAAACCAACGGTATTAAAATGAGCATCAACCCCGGCAGTCTTACACTTTCTGCAGCCAGTCCCAATGCCGGCAGCGCGGTTGAGGAAGTTGCCATCGACTTTAACGGTGAAGCTATGGAAACCGGTTTTAATGCCACCTATCTCAGTCAAATTGGTGAGCACATTGAATCCAAAACCATGGTTGGTCAGCTGCTTGATGAAAACACGCCCATGATTTTATATGGTCAAGACGAAGGTGAAAACCTCTATGTCTTGATGCCTATCCGCGTCTAAGGCCAGCGGGTTGACCCACCCCAACAGTTCAACATCGCCCTGTTGGTTCAGCGAACTGACATTGTATTCATTCCGCAATTACGAATCGCTAACCCTTGAAACCGATGCCCGGCCCGTGGTGCTGACCGGCCCCAATGGCACAGGTAAAACCAATATCCTGGAATCGATCTCAATTCTTGGCACCAGCAAGGGGCTACGCCGTGCAAAAATTCCGGACATGCGTCGCTTTCAAGATCATTACAGCACCTGGGCAATTCACGGCCGTCTCAACTATTCCGCCAACGATTACCACACCCTTGTCGTGGCCCAAGATCCAGAAATGCAACTCAAGCGCAAAACCTTAATTAATGGCACACCAACCAACCAATCTGATTTATTTCAATGGCTTACAGTTTTATGGCTTACCCCTTTTATGGATCAGATTTTCATGGAATCGGCCAGTCCCAAGCGCAAGTTCCTGGATCGTTTAATTATCGCCCTTTATCCCCATCATCAAACCCATACCACGAAACTTGATTATGCCTTGCGTGAACGCAGCAAACTTTTACGGGATCAAATCACCGATCCTGTTTGGTACAAGGTTTTAGAAGAGCGCATCGCCCGCGAATCCGTTGCCGTGATTAATACGCGTCAATCTTATTTGGCCGAATTAAATGCACAGCTCCAAAGCCGCCAAACCCCGTTTCCTATTCCCAGCTGTTCATTGACCGGTCCCATCGAAGTATGGTTGCAACAACATCCGGCCCTAGCTGTCGAAGATAAGATATGCCAGTATCTACACGATAACCGGCGCGAAGATCTTTTAAACCGCACCAATAGCATGGGTGGTCATCAAAGTGTTCTCTGCGTCAATCACCTTGATTTTAACCGCCCAGCTGAGGTATGCTCTACAGGTGAACAAAAAGCACTTTTGGTCTCATTACTTTTGGCGCATGCCAGGTTGGCACAAGCCAAAAAACATAGAATGCCGATTGTGCTGTTAGATGAAGTGGTTGCTCATTTGGATCAACATCGCCGAGAAAAATTGTTTGAAGAGATCATCGATTTAAATATGCAAACCTGGCTAACTGGCACCGATCAAAATTTATTCGAGGCCTTAACCGATAAAGCCCAGTTTTTTACAACGGCAAAAAAATAAATTAGGAAAAAATCATGTCCGATACCCCCAACACTCCCGAAAATTCTCAAGACTACGGCGCCCATTCCATCCGCGTGCTGAAAGGACTTGAAGCTGTTCGAAAACGCCCTGGGATGTACATCGGGGATACCGATGATGGTTCTGGTTTGCACCACATGGTTTATGAGGTTGTCGATAACTCTATTGATGAAGCGTTGGCGGGTCACTGTGATGCGGTTCACGTTACGCTGAATGCCGACGGATCCGTTACTGTTAGTGATAATGGCCGAGGGATTCCTGTTGCTCATCACGAAGGTGAAGGGATTTCAGCTGCCGAAGTGATTATGACGCAACTCCACGCTGGTGGTAAGTTTGACCAAAATTCTTACAAAGTTTCGGGTGGTTTGCATGGTGTGGGGGTTTCTGTTGTGAACGCCCTTTCCTCCCATCTAAAGCTAACCATCTGGCGCGATGGTAAAGAACACGTTGTGGAATTTGCCGATGGCGCCACCATTAGCCCGCTTAAAGTTGTTGGCGATGCTAAGCCTGGCCAAACTGGGACAATGGTACAATTCAAACCATCCACCGAGGTCTTTACTCAAACGGACTTTGTTTATTCAACGCTGGAGCACCGCTTGCGTGAATTAGCCTTTTTGAATTCAGGGGTTCGCCTTATTCTTAAAGACGCCCGTGTACAACCTGAAAAGGTTGAAGATCTCTACTACGAAGGTGGGTTGGTTGCATACGTCAACTTTTTAGACAAAGCAAAAAAACCACTTCATGACCCCATCAGTTTTGAAGGCGGTAAAAACGGCATTGAGGTTGAAGCTGCTTTGGAATGGACCGATGCCTATCACGAAAACACGCTGTGTTTTACCAACAACATTCCCCAACGGGATGGCGGAACCCACTTAGCGGGTTTGCGGGCTGCCATGACCCGGGTCATCAACAATTATGCCAGCACATCTGGCCTCTTGAAAAAAGAGAAAGTCACCATCAACGGGGATGATGCCCGGGAAGGATTAACCTGTGTTCTTTCGGTCAAAGTTCCGGATCCAAAATTCTCCTCGCAAACCAAAGACAAGTTGGTTTCTTCAGAAGTTCGTCCTGTTGTTGAGTCCATTATTGGCGAAAAACTAAGTCAGTGGTTTGATGAAAACCCTGATGATGCCAAAAAAGTCATTCAAAAAGTTATCGAAGCGGCAACTGCACGGGAAGCAGCACGGAAAGCCCGTGAGCTCACCCGTCGTAAAAGCGTTTTGGAAATTGCTTCCTTGCCCGGTAAACTTTCCGACTGTCAGGAAAAAGATCCAGCTCAAAGTGAAATCCTTATCGTTGAGGGAGACAGTGCAGGTGGATCAGCTAAGCAAGCCCGTGACCGTAAATTCCAAGCTGTTTTACCATTACGTGGAAAAATCTTGAACGTTGAGCGCTCAAGATTTGATCGCATGATCTCTTCAGAACAAATTGGCAATTTGATTTGCGCACTGGGAACCAGCATCGGCAATGAGGAGTTTAACATTGATAAGCTGCGTTATCATCGCATCATCATCATGACCGATGCCGACGTTGACGGCAGTCACATCCGCACACTTATCCTTACGTTCTTTTTCCGACAAATGCCTGAGATCATTGAGCGTGGATATTTGTATGCTGCTCGCCCGCCCCTTTACAAAGTTAAGCGCGGTCAGTCTGAAATCTTCATGAAAGACGAAGAAGACTTTGCTAACTACCTAATTCAAGAAGGATTAAAAGACGCTGTTCTGCAATATGGCGATGGCCACAAAAGCACAGGCAATGATCTTGTGACTTTTGCCGCCATGTGCCACCGGGTTAAAACCCTTGTCACACATCTAACCCGTCAGTTCCCGTATGCTCACATTATCGAACAAATGGCGATTGCTGGGTTGCTTGACATCAATAAGTTAGAAGATGGCCAGTATACAGAGGCAACGCTTAAAACAATCCTTGAGCGCCTTAACACAATCCCCGATCAAACCACATGGCACGGATCATTAGACGGCAATGGCGCTTTGATCTTAAACTCGCGCAGAAATGATGTTCCAGAAATGTTTATCGTCAGCCCTGATTTGGCCCAAACTGCCGAAGCGTATCAGCTACACACTATGCATGGACAGCTCTCGGAATTCTTCAAAACGGATCCTGTCTTAATTACCAAAGATGGCGAGAAGGTTTTCTTCAGTCCCATGACCTTATTTAAGTTCATCGAGGATCAAGGCCTTAAAGGAATCACCATCACACGTTACAAAGGATTGGGGGAGATGACCGCTGACCAGCTTTGGGAAACAACCCTTGATCCCGAAGCGCGGACGTTAATCCAAATTAAAATGCATCACGCCGAAGAAGCCGATGAAATGATTTCGACCCTTCTAGGAGATGTCGTCGAACCACGTCGGGCATTCATTCAAGAAAATGCGCTTAATGTTCAAAACTTGGATGCTTAAAAAATCTGATCATACGCTTTCATACGGTATATAGATACCATATGAAAAAGCGTCAAAATAGATCAAAAACAGGTCAAAATCGATCAAAATCGATCAAAAACAGGGGTATTTTTAAACTTTTTTTTGGCACACTTTTAGCCATTATTTTATTCGTTTTTGGCCTGTTTCTGCGGGATTTACCTTCTATTGAGCAAATAAAGCCGGGTAGCAAACGTCAAAGCATTGTTTACCTCAACCGTCATCGCCAGGAGATTGGCCGTCACGGCGACTTAGCGGGTGAAATGATCCAACCAACCACCATTCCGGCACCCGTCAAAACAGCTCTTTTGGCTATTGAAGATAGCCGTTTTATGGAACATCAAGGCATTGATATTTATGGATTATTTCGGGCTTTTTATAAAAATATAACCTCCGGCGCCGTTGTCCAAGGCGGCTCCACCATCACGCAGCAAATTGCCAAAAATATTTTTTTAACGCCCAAGCGCTCCCTTAAACGTAAAATTCAAGAGATGATTTTAGCCTGGCGGTTAGAGAAAAAATTCAGTAAAAATCAACTATTAGCCATATACTTAAACCGCGTCTACTTGGGATCAGGTATCTACGGCGTTGACGCTGCGGCACAAGAATATTTTGGCAAGCCCGCCCGTCGCTTGAACTTAGCTGAGGCCGCGCTCATCGTCTCTCTCCTCAAGGCTCCAAGCCGATTATCTCCCTTCGTCAACCCAGACAAACTCCGCCAACGCGGCAAACTCGTCATTACCCGCCTGGCGCAGAAAAAAATGATTACGCCCTCTCTTGAAAAAACATTGAAAAATCAAATAGATACGCTCAAATTTCAGCCACGCTCTCTTCGTAACAACACGGGCTATTTCATTGATTACGCGCGCTCAGAGCTGAAAAATATTCTAGAAACCAACGAAGACTTAATCGTTACAACAACGCTAAACACAACGCTACAACACAATGCCAATAAAGCTTTGAGCGATAATATAACTGCAAATCAACATGCATTAAATGTGAATCAAGGCGCTATACTTGCCCTTCAACATGATGGCGCCATCGTTACAATGATTGGCGGGCTTGACTATTACCAATCAACATATAATCGCTCTTGGCAAAGCAACCGGCAATATGGCTCTATCTTTAAGATATTTGTTTATTTAGCAGGACTTGAAAAAGGCATGAAAATCAGTGACTTATTTTCGGATGCACCGCCAAAACTCCAAGATTGGACCCCGCGTAATTATGGCTGGCGCGAACGCGGTCAAATCACTTTACTTGATGGGTTCACTTATTCCGTCAACGCAATAGCCGTTCGTATCGCCCACCGTATTGGCATCCAATCCGTCATCAACATGGCTGAACGCCTTGGAATCCCTGGACCTTTTGAGCCTAACCTCAGCACAGCTCTTGGCAGCTCTTCTGGCTCTCTGCTGGATATAACCAAGGCATATTCAATCCTCACCAATGACGGTCATGACCTTGCACCTTATTGTATTTTAAACGTGCGTAATACCAAAGGTGATATTCTTTATCAACGCCCTAAGAGCACATACTCTAAACCATTGTTAAATAAGAATATTTTAAAAGATATGAGACTTCTTCTCCTAAAGGCTAATCAAGTAGGAACAGGCCGCCGCGCCTACATTCCCAACATCAGCCAAGGCAGCAAAACCGGCACATCACAAAATCACAAGGATGCCTGGTTTATTGGCTACACACCCACACTAACTTTAGGTGTTTGGCTTGGTAATGATGACGGAAGCCCGATGAAATCTGTCACTGGCGGCCGCTTACCAGCGATAATTTGGAAACAAACCATTCAAGCAGGCCTATCTAAGAAACACGTGCCTGATTCTGCTCTTGGTAAGAAAAATAAGACTGCTGAGTAATGATTACATGATCCAACAGCTCAATCTCCAAGCTTTGACACATTTTCTGTAGCTTGGATGTTAGATAATTATCTTGCTCAGAAGGCTCAGCGATCCCGCTCGGGTGGTTATGAAGCAGTAATATCCCAGCAGCTGAACAATTCAAAGCTTGCCGCATAATCGCCTTTGGATTAATCAAAACAGCGTCCACGCCCCCTTGTGTCTGCAGATCTTCAAACAAAACTTGATGCCGTTCATTCAGATAAAAAATCAAACAATGCTCGCACTCAAACGGGCTCATACGAATTCGGGCGTATTTCACCAACTGATCAAAAGCCGACAAAAGTGGCTTTTTTTGGGCACTTGGTGATGTGAAGTGCAAGGCTAGTGCTTGTATTGTTTTAAGCGTTGCAATCGTTTGATCTCCCAGCCCCGATACTTGCTTCAACTCATCAACAGGTCGATCAACCATCGCCTGAAAAGTGCCATAGCGCTGCCATAATCTTTTAGCAATGGGTTTGACATCACCTCGTGGAATGCTCAGAAATAAAATAAGCTCAATCAGCTCATCCGGCTCCATTGCCCCAGCACCACTGTTTAGCAAGCGATCACGCAGGCGTTGACGATGACCATGATTAAGATGTTTTGCTGTCATATTAATCTGTATATGGCGGGCAATGCCATTCTTTTGAAGATAACGTAAATATTTCACAGCCATTTTCTGTCACACCAATGGTGTGCTCAAACTGGGCCGAGAGACTCTTGTCACGAGTTACAGCCGTCCAATCATCGGCGAGTATACGCATGTCTGGCTTACCAACATTAATCATCGGCTCAATGGTAAAAAACATTCCTGGTGCAAGCGTCATACCTGTACCAGGCTTGCCATAATGCAAAACTTCTGGCGCTGTATGGAAAACTTGGCCAATCCCATGTCCACAGAATTCACGCACAACCGAATACCCTCTTTTCTCAGCTTTTGACTGAATAACATGGCCTATATCGCCCAAAGTTATTCCTGGTTTTACAATACCAATTGCATCCATAAGGCATTCATAGGTTGTTTCAATAAGCTTCTGCGCTTTAATGGTTGGCTTACCAACATGAAACATCCGACTGGTATCCCCATACCAACCATCCAAAATGACTGTGACATCAATATTAAGAGAATCTCCACTCTTCAAAACCTTGGGCCCTGGAATACCATGACAAATAACGTGATTCACAGAGGTACAAATTGATTTGGGAAACCCGCGGTAATTCAGGGGCGCTGGCGTTGCCCCATTCTCAATAATAAAATTATGACAAAGTGTATTAAGCTCATCCGTCGTCACACCCGGTTTGACAAAAGGCGTGATGTAGTCAAGCGTTTCAGCTGCCAGTTTGCCGGCTAAGCGCATTTTAGCAAAATCCGCCTCTGCATGAATTTTTACTTGTTTTCCCGTATGATCAAAATGATTCATTGTCTATAGCTCCACAGGCAACTGGCCCATAATTTCAATTTTACTTGGGCTCACTGTACAATAATACACCTGCAGCTCAACTCCTTTTTCAACAGCTTTTCTCAAAAACCCCGCATACGCTGGGTCAATGTCAGCTGCAGGACTAAAAATCTTACAATCATCCCTTTGTACAATAAAGACCAGGCTTGCCTTAAACCCTTCATCAACCAATTCCATTAATGTGTTGATGTGTTTTGCGCCGCGGGTTGTCACAGCATCTGGAAATTCTGCATAACCATCTCGTTGCAAGGTAACGTTTTTAACCTCTACATAACGCTGTTCAGTTTCAGAAGACAGAAGAAAATCAAGCCGTGTTTTCTTAGATATCTTAACTTCTGATTTACATTCAGAATAATCTTTAAACTCATCTAACTGTTGATTTATAAAAGCTTGTTGAAAAATTTTGTTGGGCCATTGCGTATTAACACCAACCCACGTTTTGCCAATCTGCACCATCTCTAAAGTATAAGGCAGTTTGCGATTAGGATTATCACTTACGCTATATGCAACCTGTAAACCTGGCTCTTTTAATCCCATCATAGAACCAGAATTTGGACAGTGCGCTGTTATAACTGATCCATCCGCACATTTAATATCAATAAGAAACCGCTTATAACGCTTAATAAGCTCACCTTGCTGTAATAGCGTCGAAAAGTTCATTGGACTTTAAATACCCTTTTTATTAACACTGAGTAGTGAAGTGATAACACACAGGACTCAATGAATAAAGATGTCTACATTTATACAGACGGTGGTTGCCATGGTAATCCAGGCCCAGGCGCTTGGGCAGCGCTTCTTAGATGGCAAGATCAAGAAAAAGAGCTATCTGGTTTTGAACAAGAAACAACCAATAATCGAATGGAGCTAACAGCGGCCATTCAAGCTCTTCAGCATTTAAAAAGACCCATGACAGTTCATCTTTATTCTGACAGTCAATATGTTGTTAAGGGAATGACAACATATATTATTGAGTGGCGCCAGAATGATTGGCATGCGGCCATTAAAAAGAAAATTAAAAATTTGGATCTTTGGCAAAAATTAGACGAGCTTAGCACCCATCATAACGTTACATGGCATTGGGTGCGTGGGCATAATGGCCATCCCGAGAATGAATATGTTGATGGCCTGGTTCAAAAAGAAATCATCAAACATACAGAAGGCTAATGCTTTTTATTTAGGCACAAACTTAATATCAGAGCGCATGCCAATTTTAGCTAAAGCCTGGTCCCGACAGGCGAAAATCCACTTCAACATGTTCTGGCACGTTTCAGATGGAAGAAAGTTTTTATTCACCCGCGCATAAAAATCAATCTCGTCCCCTTCAAAGTCGGGTAAAACTTGCACAAGGTCTAAGCCTGTTAAACGCAAGGTTTCTTCAGAGGCAGAAATAATCCCAAGACCTTGTTCTGCCAAAACATCCATAATGCGTGGACCATAAACATTAATAACCCGAATTTTTTCGGTTGCTTTCAAAAGATCATACTTTGAGTACTTCTTGCCGTATTTGGTTACTTTAGGCAAAGGACTGTTGAAAAACATTAATGTTTTCCCATGCAAATCTTCCAACGTCTTAATGGGGCCTGTTCTTTCCAAAAGTTTTGGCGAAGCCCATAGTTTCTGTTTAAAGTTATAAAATGGAATATAGTCAAAATATTCATTGGCTTCACTATCCAACCATGAACAGAGAAAGATCTCGTTATATCTCTGATCAATATGATAAAAGGAATCAATTTGATTAATAGAAAAATCGAGATCAGGCATTTGTTGACAAAAATCAGCGATATGCGGCGCAAAGAAACCTTCTAGAATTGTTTGGGTTGATGAAAGAACAATTTCACTTGGGCTTTCTGTTTTATAATGCATACCCAATGATGCATACATAGAATCGTAGGCACCCACAATTTGCGCAAACTTAGTCAAGATTTGTTCGGCTTCTGGTCTTGGACGCACATTACCGGCTTTTGAAATATCAAAAAGCGTTAAGCCAATCTTTGTCTGTAATCGCCTTAAACTAGTTAGCGCTGTTGTGCGTTGAACATCAAGCTTTTCAACAGCACGGTCGGTGTTTTTTTCCTCTTTAAAAACCGTTGCAACAAGCATTTCAAATGACGTGAGAGGCTGAAAACTTTTTTCTCTTTTTTCTGACATTAACAAAGAACCTTTTCTAAAAGAACAAATTGTTTTTATTACTTGCTTGAAAAAACAAAGTGTTGACACAAATATGATTACAGTATAAAAGAAAAAAGTGATGTAAGAAAAGTATAGAGTTTATTAAGCTCGTTTGTCACAGGCATACAATATGTCAAACGTGATTCTTTTCTATCATTATGCGAAATTGGGTCTAAGTCGTGATCCAGCGACGGCAACCAATAAAAATTTGCTTCAACCTAATTTCTTCTTATACCTCCTACCTAACCTACCCCCTTGGCAACAAGGGGGTACTTTATTTAAACAAGATTTACTTAAATGGCATGTAATAGATTGAAAAATAACAATAATTTCAACTAAAAATATTTTTTAACATTTTAGTTGACATTCATTAACCATTTCAAATACAAGTACTGACTACAATAATTAACAATAAGTAAATTAACTTAAGGGGTTATCGATGAACATACTTAGACAGTCAAAGTCTATTCTTATTTTAACAACGCTAGCGCTAATCACGTTTGACACAAAATCACTCACGATAGATTTTGATAGTCTGCCAAATCCTGATGAAATGCTAAAACAAACGCGTGAAAACATTGCGTGGCTCAAAGATTATTATGCACGTAAGGATGAAGAACTCGCGCGGAAAGATCAGGCATTAAGAGAAGCCCAAAGAATGAATGACCTGCTTAGAGAGCAAGTCAAGCTTAGAGAAACAGAAAATTCACTATTAGCAGGCAGAATGGCAGACATAACTGACTCTGATAAAATTTTCCGTAGAGCAGCTCAATATTTTGTTGAAGATGGCGGAACTCTTGTCCAAATGTCAACGATCATGCGACCATATGTCAAAAAATCCCTAAATGAGATATATGGTTTGTCGCATTTAAGTGAGAAAGCATTAGAAGGACTCGTTACTACAGTATTGAGTTCTCATCTTCCTCCAATTGGACATACAGTCACAACAGAAGTTGATCTTCTGGCCCAACTTGCTAAGGGAAAAGCACTGTTAGCAAACAAACCAAAAAGTCCTGCAGCATCTTCGATTAGATCAGATCCTTCTGGAAGCGCGGACACATCTGTTTTTGATTTAGAAAGTTTGAGTGAAGATGGAGATAAGGCTCCCGCAAGTCCTAAGGAATTGCCTGAAGCAGAACGACCTGCGTCTGCAGAATTATCAGAAATTCAGCCATCTGTTTTTGATCTTAATGATAGCGGTGAAGCCCAGGGTCTTAACGATAGCTTTGGTTCAAACGATAGCTTTGGTTCATTAGATGAGCTTGCTTCACCTCCGCCTGCCCATTTGACTCTTCAAGGCAAATCTTCGTATGGGGCCACAAGAACAATCCCAGCGATTACAAAATCACCTCCAAGCAGCCCACCAAGCAGCCCACTAAGACCAAAGAACTCAGCTAGACCAGCAACAGCGAGAAAACCAAGCGCAATGCAACTACAAGCCTTAGGCTCAGAAAATATAACAGCATAAAAATATTTAAAAAAATTAATCATGGAGATGAAAATGAACACTAAATTAAAAAACAAAGCCCTTCTTTTAGGCTTACTAATTGCCTCAACAGGTCATGCTGGCCCAGGAGATGAAAATACTCCTGAACCTGAAGAAAGCAGACTATCAAGATCTGCCCCCTCTTCGCCTGAAAGGTCTGCTCTATCTGCTCATAACGGTCAACAGGGTCAGCCAGTGGAAGATGGTGAGGCACCTTTAAAATTAAGCACTCTAGGCGCTCTTCGTGCACAGGTAGAAGAAGCTCCTTCTTCGCCAATAGGGTCTACAGTTCCCGCCTCTGGAAGAACTGCCTCTGTTGCAGCCACAAATTTAACAGCTAGGACAATGTATACAGTCGGCTCTGCTGTGACAGCGGAAACGGCAAGCATGCTTGTTGGCCAAAACGTATCATTGCAACAAAGGTTAGCAGCTGCAGAGGATGAATTGAATAAAAACAAGGCCAGACTAAAAAAATTGCAGGAGCAAACAAAACGTCAACAAACTGTGTTAGTTTCTACTGCAGCTACACTTGTTGATGAAAATCCTGGTAAACAAATTGAAGGCCTTGCCAGTTTAGTCCGCAAATTTGGGCATAAATTCAACGATGATGAATTACGTAAAAATGTAGATACTTTACGTGTAAATGCAGGAAAATATGTCAGAGAAAAAGAAAATTTAGCCACTCTTTTGGAAAAAGAAAGAAAAAAGACCGCGGCTTATGCAGAATTAACACAGCAATTGGCTGCTGCGGTTTTACAACTCACGCGGGATCCAAGCCAACCAGCACAAACTGATGACTTTAAACCTGCTGGAAGCATTGATAATTTAAGGGTAATGATAGATATTCTTAACCTCTTAGTATCGCAAAAAGAGCAAGAACTAGAGGCAATGGTTTCAGTAAAGCTAGATAAAATGCTTTTATCCAAAGAGGAAGGACAACAGCTAAGTGCTCGCGCAAGCGCTGCCCAACTGAGAGGGTTTTTCATCTCACCAGCAGAAGGCCAGCCATCAGAATTTGATAGGGTGTTAGGAAACTGCCAAAACGCTTTACAAAAAGTTTTGGCTAATAATGGAATGTTTGGATCAACTGCAAGGGTTGATGGGTTAAGAGCTCTTACAGCTGAATTAAATGCTCTTATACACGTAGGGAAATTGGTCCTAGGAGCTGATCCAGCACTAAGATTTGCGGAAGAACATGATCCATCAAACTCTGATGCTGATAGAGGAAGCATTTTAGAAAAAGTTCATTCAGAAAGAGCAGCAATGGCTGCAAGATTAGCCGCCACCGCTTCTGAGGAACCTGAAGAAGAAGATGATGGTGAAGACAAATAATTCTACCAAACCAATTAAAAAAATCACCCCCAACTCTGGGGGTTTTTTTTGATCAACTTTCTACTTTAAGCTTTATGCCATCTTAAAGTATGAATATAAATAATCATGACTGTGTATCGTTCCACCTCTAAATACAAACTTTCTAAAGACCAGAAAAATGTCATTATTTCATTGCTGGGTCATGTTTTTGAAAATTTTGAAAGTTCGATCTTCACCTTTGTAGGCGCATTTACAGCCAGTTACTTTTTTTCTCATAATGCTGATAGTTGGCTTAATCACTATGGCGCTTATATTGCTATTTCTTCTGGGTTATTTTTAGCGCCTTTTGGGGCTTTTATCTTCTCTTGGATTGGTGATCATTTTGGCCGACGGCCGGCTTTAATCATCGCTTATTTAATTAGCATTATCCCCTCGATCGTTATCCCCCTGATCCCAAGCTATAAACAAATAGGCATTACTGCTTCCATCGCCTTAATCATTGTAAGGGTTTTTCAAGGGCTTGGTGGCAGCGGAGCCTTTGCAGGTCGTATTGTTTTGGTGGGTGAAAGCACCTCCGAAAAACGCAATCTGAATATGGGGATTCTCATATCCCTTGGTTTTTTTGGCGCCCTTTTGGGAACAGGTCTCAGTTATGTTTTTATAACCTGTGAAATTGTAAGCTGGGGGTGGAAAATTCCTTATTTCATCGTCTCTGCCCTTGGGATCAGCGTTCTGCTTTTACGCCACCATTTAACCGAGTCTATTGAATGGACCAACCACCAGAAAAACAAGCCCAAGAAGAAAGAAGGATTAAATATTCCCCTTATTCAATGTTTAAAGAACTATCCAATTGCTATGTTTTGTGTGTTTTGCTTTGGCCTGTGTATGCTAACACCTTTTTATTATACCAATATCTGGATCGCAAAACACATTGAAGGCAGCAAATCAACAAGTCTTCTATATTCCACAATTTCAATGGCTGTTTGCGGCTTATTTGTTGTTTTCTTTTTTTGGCTTGTAACGTTTATGAAAAAAGAAACCTTGCTAAGAATATCCGCTTTCTCATTCTGCATTTCAGGCATCTTTTTTCTTGTGGGGCTTAACGTAACGATTCCTGAATTTCACCTTATTAACCGCTTGCTTATCGCCTTCTCAACATCAATTGTTATCCCACCAGCAATATTGCTCTCTCATGAACTTTACCCTGTGAATTATCGCTTTACAGGTTTTGCTATCCCTTTCTTTCTGGGTCAAGCAGTAGGAAATGGCCCAACACCATTTTATGCAGAGTTTATATACCGGCATACAGGATCTATTTATCCAACCTCTGCTCTCCTTTTTGGCTCAGCATTCATTATATTTACCGTCAGCTTTATAACGATAAAGCAAAAAAGATATACCAACGTTTCAAACGATGGTTAAAAAAAAGCCCAAATAGTTCTGCTTGGGCTTAAATCATTAAGTGGCTGCCTTATCTGAGCCGTCCAATAAATATATCCTTTAGTAACGAATCGCTGTACCAAAAAGAACCACAGCGCCTTTATTGTTCTCACGAATTCCGCCAGGGAATATGCGTTTGTTATTACCGCGTGTCGTTTGCGTTGCGTTTCCAGCAGCATTGTAATATTGCGATGTGTTACGTGTATTGAAATAGTTAACTTCACTGAAAAGTGTTAGCCCTGGTGCAGCTTTGTATTCATAGGTTACAGAGCTGATGTTAGCCTTAGCTTTTCCACCCTCAACTTTTCGCCAAGATGCCATATGACCCGCGGCGACATAATGACGACCAAGCGCGTAACTGACTGCCGCATTTACTGCATCACCATAGGTTTCTGACAAATCTTTACGAACAAGTGATTTGCCGTTGTTCATGTACCCAGCACCAAACTGTATGTCGCCAAAGTCAACAAGAAGGCCGGCTAAGAATGATTTTGCCGAACGTACATTTTCAGCACTTGCGCCAGCAACATTTCTTGTGCTCGAATCGGCAACCGATCCACCAAGGTATAGATTTACGTCTGTGCCATTAGTGTTAAATCCATAAGATGCAACTCCTTCAATAACACGGCGAACCATAACATTCTTAGAGTTAACCCCCCCTGCAAAGCCAGTGTTATTATCTTCATTAGCTCCGCGGCTACGAGACCCTAAAAGCTGCGAGTGGGGTGTAAAGCTTGCAACGAATTGGAAGCCATTGATTGTTGGTGTTTGATATAAAAGCTTTGTTGCATACTTATCGTATCCAGCATGTTGATAGTAAGATAATGTTCCAGTACTCGGTGTTGCAAAAGTAAACAGCTCTCCACCAAATCCACCTGTTGCACCCATGATATCACGACCGTCCAGAATGGTTTGCTCTAGCGCACCTTCCATCTCACCAACCTTGATTGTACCGTAATCTTCTGTGTTGTAATAAGCATATGCAGCGCGAATAAAATCAGGTGAACTTCTCTTTTCACGACGCAAATCAAAAACGATATCAGCACCATAGCTGTCGTTGTTAAGCCCATCAGCAAAAATGCTTAGTCCAAAGTCACCTTTGGTTGAAAAGCTTGCTTGATCAATGCGGCTATCACGTTTCTTTGCTGAGTTTGCGCCAGCAATAAACATAAGTTTACCTTTTACTCTTGCCTGAGGTTTTTTAAACCAGTCCGTATTAATCTGATTACCTTTCTTCTGATCTACGCTGTTGGCAACTTTTGTATTGCTCTCTGCGTTAGCACTTATTGCAATCAAAAGCGAAAGGGTTGTTAACTTAATTAAGGATTTCATCATATTGCCTATAATATTTGTGGGTCAGACATTACTTCGATTAGAATTTTTTTTCAAGAATCAATCTTTGTTTCATTATCAAAAGGATAAGAACGTGGATAGGTCTCAGGGACATCTTCTGGCGCTACTACGCCAGATTTTTTTCCACAGCTTGCAAGAGCTATTAACAATAGTAAAAAATATATCCTCATCTTAACTCCATAACATTAAGAAATAAAAAAGAGTTCCATATAAAGGCGCCATTTTGAAAAACTCGCCACACAGTTTTTTATTTCCTAGGTTCAATTTTATAACATGTTTAGCCAGTAATGTCAGTGTAACGAGAACAATTATATAAAATACTAGGCCTGCGCCGCTTAGACAGCCAACCCAAACCCATAAAATGGTCATGAGGCTCAATAAAAAAAGAAAAAATATTTTTTTATAATCAAATATCACAAACGTTAGTGAATTAACGCCTATTTTTCTATCGTCTTCCATATCTTGAAAGGCATAGATCGTATCGTAAAATACAGTCCAAATAACACCAATAAGATAAACAATTAAAGCCGCTTGTGAGACCTTTCCTGTCACTTCAATACTTGAGACAAGCACACCCCAGTTAAAAATAATGCCAAGCATAACCTGTGGAAAAGCAGTTACTCTTTTAGCGAGTGGGTATAAAAATATAAAGGGCGTTATACTAAGAGAAATTAAAATTGTTTTGGGTTTGAATGTAAGAAGGATTAAAAAAGAGACTAAAAGCTGAAAACAAAGAAAGATTAAAGCATCTCTTGGTTTTACTTTACCAGAAGCTATGGGCCTGGATTTTGTCCGTTCAACAAGATTGTCAAAGCTTCTGTCAAAAAAATCATTAATGGTGCATCCAGCTCCTCTCATCAAAAAACTGCCAAGTAGGAACTTCATATAAAGGGAAATTTCAATCGTTGTAAAAGATGTAAGCGCAAGGCCCCAGCAACAAGGCAAATATAATAGAAAAGCCCCGGTAGGCTTATCGTATCTACCCAGCTGCACATAAACCAAAAATCGGGATTTCATTGCTTGAAAATCGAAAAAACTTAGCATTTCCTGTACCTTATATGTATAATAACTTTGTGTTCAAACTTATTTAAATGAAAATCTAAATGTCTAAATACACTAATTTGCCAAGATTGTATCTTAAAGAAGAAATTAGCCAAGGGCATATCATAGACCTTAGCGATGAAAGCGCGCATTATCTGACAGTTGTTTTAAGAATGAAACCCGAAGAAAAGCTTCGTGTCTTTAATCCCGAAAAGGGAGAGCATTTAGCAAAAGTTGAAAGTATTAGCAAGAAAAGCTGTAGGATCATCATTGATGAGCCCCTCAGAGATGCTGTCAATGAAGTTTCTCTATCTTTAATTTTCTGCCCACTTAGAAAAGAAAGAATGCATTTTTTAATAGAAAAGTCTATTGAGCTTGGCGTAACAGACTTGTATCCCATTTTAACTGACAGAACTCAGTACCGCACTTTCAACTTGGAACGTGCAACAAAACACGTCATCGAGGCAACAGAGCAATGTGAACGCATTTCATTGGCCCGCATAAACCCTTTACAAACACTGCCTGATCTTCTGAATAACTGGCCTATCAATAAAACAATTTTGATGTGTAAAGAACGAACTGGTTCACAACCATTGGCTCAGACGCTCGTCAATAAGTTTATTCAAGATCCCGCTTTTTTAGTTGGGCCTGAAGGCGGCTTAACAACAGAAGAATCTATATTACTAGAGAGCTTTCCATTTGTGCAGCCTGTCTCACTTGGATTAAACATTTTACGCTCAGAAACAGCTGCTTTGAGCGCGCTCGGCTTTTGGCAGATGTATATCAAAGCACAAAAAGTTAAGCACAACATATAATGGTGTATAAAATATTTAGTTAAAATGGAGAATATAATGAAGAAAATATTTTTAGGAATCTTGGTTATTATTGCCTTAGGATTTATAGGATTGACCCTAATAAAAATGCCAGCACCAATAAGGGAGACAACGAAGGAAGTTAAAGTTTAATAATTTTGTCGAAAAATTAAACAGGTCATATTTTATTTGGGATTTAACATACCCAAGTGACCTGTCTTAGTTTATCGCATGCGTCTTCTAGCTAGTTTACGAAGGCGACGAATAGCTTCTGACTTTTCACGAGCTTTTCTCTCGGATGGCTTTTCATATTGACGACGGAGCTTCATTTCACGGAACACGCCCTCTCTCTGAAGTTTCTTCTTTAAAATTCTTAGAGCTTGCTCAATATTATTGTCTCTTACAGAAATTTCCACTCTTGTCAGCCTTTCGTTATAAAATTATGAATCAAAGTTTACGTTAAAACGCTTATTAAATTTGGCAAGTTGTCCCCCGGAATCAACCAAACGGTGAACACCTGTCCATGCAGGATGCGTTTTTGGGTCAATTTCAAGGCGAATAACGTCACCCTCTTTTCCCCAGGTTGATCTTGTTTCATACTCTTCACCATCAGTCATAATAACTTTTACGGTGTGGTATTTAGGATGGATATCTTTTTTCATATGCCACGTATAATTTTAGTTGTTTATAGCGGAAGGAAATTTAGTTCGCAAGAGTTAATCTTAAAGCTAAAAAACAAAATTTTACTTCAGAGTCCTATCTCAAGAAATATGAGCTTTCAACATCCAGGCTTTCTTTTCCAGATCACCTATAATCGAACTAACAAGGTCCTCTGTTCCAGCATCATCATCTTCTGCACAAAAAGGCAAGATAGTCCTTAGACATTCAACAGTTGTTTGATAGCTTAAGAGCAAATCATTGATCATTTTATCAGCTGACAAGGTATCTGCCGGCGCCTCATCAATTGTCATAAGGCTCTGGAAATCACGAAAACTACCTGGAGCCTTCTCTCCCAAAGTCACAACTCTTTCGGCTAAATCATCCACGGTTTCAGCAAGATCTTTATATTGACCTTCTAGAAAAATATGCAGCTGATAAAAGTCAGATCCTTTAACATTCCAGTGATAGTTTTGTGTTTTTAAGTAAAGACCATAAACATTAGCTAATGATTTTTTTAACAAATCTAATTTGTTAGATGACATAGTTACCTCCTAATTAAAAATTAAATAATGGTAACACAAAAAAGTCAGATCCCTCTAGTGAATTGACTTCACAATTGATTCACACATTTTCTTTGCATCACCAAACAGCATCATTGTGTTATCTCTAAAGAAAAGCTCATTTTGAACGCCGGCATAACCAGGCGACATAGATCTTTTTACAAAAAGAACTGTTTTGCTGTCCATAACATCAAGGATTGGCATGCCATATATTGGGCTGTCTGGATCTGTTTTGGCTGCCGGATTCGTTACATCATTTGCCCCTATCACAAAAGCAACATCGGTTGAGGAAAAGTCGTTATTAATTTCATCAAGCTCAAGAACATCTTCATAGGGAATATTAGCCTCAGCAAGAAGTACATTCATATGCCCAGGCATACGACCGGCCACAGGATGAATAGCAAATCTAACGCGCACCCCTTTGTCTTTTAAAAGAGACACCATCTCTTTTAAGGCATGCTGCGCCTGAGCAACGGCCATTCCATATCCAGGGACAATGATAACGGACTCAGCATTTTGCATTAAAAAAGCTGCATCTTCAGCGCTACCTGCCTTAACAGGTTTCTCTTCATCGCCAGCACCTGATGAAGATGTATTAGATTGAGATCCAAAGCCACCAAGGATAACATTGAGAATTGAGCGGTTCATACCTTTACACATAATGTAACTCAGAATCGCACCAGAGGCACCTACAAGCGCGCCCGTTACAATGAGCAAAGGATTGTGTAGAGTGAATCCAATTCCACATGCAGCCCAACCTGAATAAGAATT
>DLRV01000030.1:1564-28492 GCA_002500565.1 Holosporaceae bacterium UBA7879 | reverse complement strand
CTGAATAAGAATTCAACATTGAAACAATCACTGGCATATCTGCACCACCAATTGGCAAGATCAACATAAACCCAAGCAAAAAAGACAAAGCAACAATCATCCAAAAGGCTGACTCAGCTTGATTGATTGCGAAAAGAGTAAGCAAGGCAATAATTGACACTAAAATGAGCAGATTTAACATGTGCTGACCAGCAAACCTGAGCGGCTTGCCAGATAGAATCCCTTGCAATTTCAGAAAAGCAACAATAGATCCTGTAAACGTAATAGCCCCAATAGCTGTACCCAAACCCATTTCCACAAGAGCAGACATGTGTATGTGGCCTTGAATGCCAATATCAAAGGATGCGGGATTATAATATGCAGCAGCTGCAACCATAACTGCAGCTAAACCAACCAAACTATGAAATGCGGCAACAAGTTGTGGTAACGCAGTCATGGCTATTGATCTAGCAATAAAAGTTCCAATTAATCCACCAACCACAAGCCCCGCGATAATTAATTCATAACTCAATACTTTTTGACTAAACACGGTTGTTAAAACGGCAATCGTCATACCTGCAATGCCATAAAAATTTCCCCATCTAGCAGAAGTCGGGGACGACAAACCTCTTAGTGAGAGAATGAAAAAAAGAGAGGCTATTAAATATAAGTATGATGTTAAATCTGACACGGGTTTTCCTTAACTATTTCTTTTTCTTAAACATTGAGAGCATTCTTTGCGTAACAACAAATCCACCAAAAATATTTATTGCGGCTAAAACAACCCCAAAGAAGCCAAACCACTTAGCATAGATTGAGTTTGCATCGCCTGCTGCGATTATGGCACCAACAATAATAACACTCGAAATGGCATTCGTTACAGCCATAAGAGGAGAGTGCAAAGCCGGAGTCACACTCCAAACCACGTAATAGCCAACGAAACAGGCCAGAATAAATATTGTTAAAATAGAGCTAAATTCCATAAAACCTCACTTAGGGGATTCTTTCAAAGTTTGTAATTTGCCATCACGCATGAAACAAGTTGCTTTAATAATTTCATCATCTTTATTAGGGTTGAATTTAACACTTCCTTCTTCTTGAGAAACCATCAACTCTAAAAAGGAAGAAATATTTTTGGCAAAAAGCAGGCTTGCATTATCCGATAATTCAGAAGCTAAGTTGGTTGGCCCTAATATTTTAACGCCTTTATGAACAACGGTACTGTCAGACTTTGTTAACTCACAGTTCCCACCTTTTTCAGCCGCCATATCAATGATAACAGACTGTAAAGGCATTTCATCAACCATATCTTTTGTTATGATTTTAGGTGCGGGCCTTCCAGGAATCAACGCTGTGGTGATTACTAAATTTGACTTTTTCAAAGCTTCTTTCAAAAGTGCGGCTTGCTTTGCCTTATACTCATCGGACATTTCCTTAGCATATCCACCTGCGGTTTCTGCCGATTCACTTTCATCAACTTCGATAAATTTTGCCCCAAGGCTCTCTACTTGCTCCTTAGCAACAGGGCGAACATCAAAGGCTGACACTACAGCCCCAAGTCTTTTGGCTGTTGCGATTGCTTGCAAGCCAGCAACACCCGCGCCAATGACGAGAACCTTAGCAGGCATAACAGTTCCTGCAGCGGTCATCATCATAGGCAAAACACGTGACATAGCTTGAACACCAACGATAACCGCCCGATAGCCAGCAAGGTTGCTTTGCGATGATAAAATATCCATTGTTTGCGCCCTTGTTATTCTTGGAACCCGCTCAAGAGCGAATACATTAAGCGCTTTTGTGGTTAATTGAGCTATATATTTATCATCAAAATCGTGGTTAAAATTAGCTATAATGGTTACTTTTTCTGGTATCAAATCGATCTCATCAGAGGTTGGCTTTTGAACCTTTAAAACAATATCTGCTTTATTATATGCCTCTTTGGCAGATTGACAAATGTGAGCGCCAACACTTTTATAAGATTCATCAGAGAATCCCGACTTAAGCCCTGCACTTTTTTCGACAAAAATTTCAACCCCTTGACCAACCCATTTCTTCACCATATCTGGCGACAAAGCAACGCGGTTTTCATTAAGTTGTATTTCTTTTAAAATTGATATTTGCATAAATATTTTTTCCGTAATGATGCTTTTTTTCAAAAATAGTTTCAACAACAATTAATGTGTTTTAAAAATTAAATCTCTTCAATGCTTTTAGGTTTCCTGATATACGGTGGCGTTATAATCCCTGCAGAAATAATCATTTTAATTCCCTCCTCAACACTCATATCCAATATGTGCAAATCTTGACGTGGAACAAATAACAAAAATCCAGAAGTTGGATTTGGCGTGGTTGGTAGAAAGACATTAATCACATCGTCAGATGTTTTTTCCTGCACTTCCCCCTGGGTTGTTCCAGTTACAAAGCACAATGCCCAAATTCCTTTTCTTGGATATTCCACAAGGGCGACCTCTCTGAATGACATCGCATTTTTGCCGAAAAAAGCATCCATAACTTGCTTAATTGTCAAAAAAATTGTGCGAACAAGTGGCAACTTTGAAAACAAATACTCCCACTTGGAAACAACATAATGCCCGACAACATTCTGTAAAAGGAACCCAAGCAAGACTAGTGTAAATATCGAAGCGAGCACACCTACGCCAGGAATCAAAAATAGCTGGTCTATCCAGGTGATTTGGGCAGGAAAAATTGACCTTACCAATCTATCAATTGTTATTGTCATCCAATATACAAGATAGAAGGTTAAGGCAGTAGGCACTGAAAAGACCAGCCCTGCAAAAAGATAGCCGCGTATCCTAATAAGTAATTTCATAATCACAATAGCTCTAAATGTTTAATGATTTTTAACCTAGTTAATGCTCGCAATACAACACTAATTAGACGCTTTTAGATATCTGTTTGAGATTTCGTTTAAAGTTGAGGATGACAGAGAGGCTCCTCCTATTAAAAGACCATCAATATTTTTCACACCTGAAAAAGAAGCTGCGTTTCCTGCATTCACAGAACCTCCATATAATACAGGCCTAAAATTGTTTTTTGATTTTATAAATGAGGCTACAGTATCAACACTTTCCACAGATGGAATAATGCCAGTACCAATAGACCATATGGGTTCATAAGCTATAATTATATCGCACTCAAAATTTAAGCCTTGCATTTGCTCTCCTATCACTTCAAGAGACCGCCCTTTATCATATTCATCCTTCGTCTCTCCAACACAAAAAATGGGCACAATATTTTCTTTATTCAAATTGTCGACACATGCCAAGAGATCATTTGACTTGTTATGTTGCCTCTGTTCTGAGTGACCTACTAAACAATATTGCACGCCCACTTGAGCGAGCATTGATGCAGAGACTTGCCCGGTATAAGCTCCCTGAGAAAAACTTGAACATTGTTGTGCGCCAATCTTAGCACCTTCACGGCAAATAGTTGATGCTTCTTTGAGAAAAACAAACGATGGGCAAATTATCACCTCGCTGATTTCAGATGCTATTAAAGACTTAAAGTAGCAATCTATTGACTCCTTGGGGTTATTCATTTTCCAATTAGCAACGATATATTTTTTTGGCGTAGAACTCATGTAATTCCTGTGATAGATATTATGGGTTACAATAAATTAAATTCATCCAAAGTGTTAAGAGGAAATATGGCTAACCAGGAAAATTACAGTCAAGAAAACTACAGAAAGAAAAATACTTTTTTAGCTAAAATTGTTATTGGACTAATCTTAGTTGCCTTCATGTTTACTGGCATCCAATCATACCTTGCTTCTGGCGAGAAGAGCCCAGCTATTGCTGAAATTGGATCCATCAAAATTAGGCAGAGTCAAATTGAAAATACTCTAAAAAGATACCTGGCTGAAATTCCATCGAATATTGATCCATCTCTAGTCTTCACTAAAAAACTGATAAAAAAAATCATTGAAGATGAAGTCAACACAACTTTGCTAACACTAGAATCAGAAAAGTTAAACCTGACAGTACCCGAGGTGGTTTTAAAGAGTTACTTAAGAAGCGTTCCAGACTTTCAACCACAGCAAATCAAACAATATCTGCAGAGAACAAATCAGAATGAGAAGTTCTTTTTAAGCAAAGTCGCAAAAGAGCTTGTTAGAAATCAACTTATCTTAGCTCTTTTTTCAGGGATCTCACTACCTCAAAACCTGCTCAAAATATTATCACAAAGTCAGCTGACCAAAAGAGACCTATCTGTGATGACCCTTTCAAACAGCGATATTAAAAAACCAAAATCTGTCTCAACAGAACAGCTAAAAGAGTATTATGCGAACAACCTCACACAGTTTGAAATTCCTGAGCAAAGAACCTTTAATATGCTTAAAATAAAAAAACCTGACGTTAATGTGACAGAGCAAGAAATTGATGAGTATTACCAAAATAACATCAAGCAGTTCACTCTACCTGAACAAAGAGAAGTTGCTGTTTTATCAATTGCAAAGGATCAAGCAACACCAATGGAACAAGAGCTGAGGGAAATGACTGATAACTTTATTACACTTGGCACTGTCTCACGGACAATGATTGAAGAGCCCACCGGATCAATGGTATTTGAGCTAAAAGAAAATACCTTTTCTGAACCAATTAAAAATGAAGACACACAAAAAATTTATTGGGTTAAAAAAATACTTCCCTCTAAAACTAAAAAACTTAAGCAAGTTGAAAAACAAATCAAACAAATATTAGCTGCCGAAAAAATCAATAAGCAAAAGAAACTTAGGGCCCAGGAAATAGATGATCGAATTGCATCTGGTGAGTCTTTTAGTGAAATAGCCAAAAAATCACCAAAATATGTAACTTTTACATCATCTAAAAACCAAACATTTGCACAACTCAAAGCTGAATTTGGGGTTGATAAAGCTATCCGAATATTTCGCCAAAATGTGGGCGAAGATGGTCAAATTTACTATGATGAAAATAAAAACGCTTATGCTTTTGAAATTACAAAAATAACGCCCAAGCACGCCCCGCCTTTCGAAAAAATCGCAAAAAGAGTTGAAGAAAAGTATCTAAATGAGCAGCAAATCAAAAGTATACAGCAAAGAGCCGAAGAAGTGGCTAGCGCCATCAATTCTGGGACCTTCACAAAAAACAAAGCACGTGATCTCGAAAAAATCAAAAAAAACAATCTCTCTGAGACAAGTAAAAAACTAGGTTTAACTTCTGAACAACTTATCCTTTTATCAAAGCTTAAAAAAAATCAGGCAATGTCAATAAACACTCCATCTGGCGCTAAAGTTGTGATTGTTGACAAAATTTGGCCATTAGAAGAAAACCCTAAAGAAATGAAGCTGTTAAATGAAGGCATCAATTCTTTTGTGAATCAAAATTACGTAAAATCCTATTTAGACTACCTTAAAAAGAAATATGATGTTGTTATTAAAGATGATGTGATTACTAAGATTCATGAACAGTTTGCATCAAATATTAGTTAAGCTTAGATGTTCTTCTAGCTTTTCTGATAAAAGGTTTTTTCTCTTTATTTTTCGTACGCAAGCTACCTTGAGACTTGATAGAAAAATTGAGTCTTCCTTTAGCAAGATCAACACTTTCAAGAACAACTTCAATTGACTGGCCAATTCGATACACTTTACCGCGCCTTCTGCCTTTAAGGTGAACAGGGTTGTTCTTGAGGATATAATAGTCATCTGATAGGTTTTCCATGACGATCAAGCCACTTATCTCTGGATCTGGCACAGTAACAAAAATCCCTGCTCCAGAAATACCACTAATCACAGATTTAAATACACTGCCTATGTTATTTGCATAGAAAAATGCAACGAGGCGATCATTAACTTCCCTCTCAACTCTTGTAGCTTTTCTCTCCAGCTCACTTAGTTCATAACATATATCTGACATATCAAGGTAATCTGACTTAAATTTATTGGTTTTACCCTGAATAACAGCATATATAGCTCTATGAACAAGCACGTCTGCATACCGTCGAATTGGAGAGGTAAAATGACAATAGTGTTTCAAATTGAGCCCAAAATGCCCTTTATTTTCAGGATCATATATGGCTTTGGACTGAGTACGCAAACATAAATCCATGATTGTAGACCGCATAGGATGATTGCTCATTGACTCAATTATCTTATTAAAGCCCTCTGGGGTTGTCAGAGCGCCTGTTTTTAATTGATAAAATTTTAATTGTTGTTTGAGATCATGTATTTTTTCTGCTACAGGCATCTCATGAATGCGATAGGGAACTTTAAGCTGAGCTTCTGTCAGTGTTTCAGCAGCACATCTATTTGCCAAAACCATCATTTCCTCAATAAGTTTTTGGCTTTGTAACTGAGGTGCGTTTTTAACTGCACAAACTTCACCGCTCTGATTAAAATCAAAAATTAATTCTGTGCTTTCTAATTCTAATGGCCCTCTTATTTCTCGTTGCTTTATCAATAACTCATATAAATTAACAAGGTTCTGAACTGGTTTTTTGACCCGTGTCTTCACTGAGATTTTACCATCCATGTAACTCTCTACTTGATCATAAGTTAATCGCGCATGGGAATGTATTAAAGCTGAATAGAAGCTATGTTGTATTTTTTCACCTTTGTTGTTCAGTCTCATTTCACAAACCAAAACTGCCCTATCCACGTTTGGCTTCAAAGAACATAAATCATTTGATAGTTTTTCAGGTAACATTGGAATAACAAAGCCGGGAAAATAAATAGAATTCCCTCTTTGCAACGCTTCCTTGTCTAAGTCACTAGACTGTTTTAGATAATGGGTGACATCAGCAATAGCAACCATGAGTTGCCAAGTACCATCTGGATTTAGGTTTGCATAAACAGCATCATCAAAATCTTTTGCATCAACTCCATCAATTGTAACAAAAGGGGTTTTTCTTAGATCTTTGCGTTTACCTAAAGACGGAACTTTTTCTTTTTTTAATGTCTCTAATATTTCTTTCTTAAAATGATTTCTTAGATTTGCCTGTTCTATAATAAAGTCATATAGGTGCTTCTCGTCCCCGTAGATTTTAATGATCTCAACTGTTTCTTCTTGAACCTTGCATAAACGCGCTTTCACAAAAGAGGGCTTTTTAAAAGTTAGTTGATCTAAATTTTTTTTAGAGACTAAATAGGTGTTTCTATCTGACCTCTCTACTGAATAAAAAATGGCACGTTTGTCTTGTGGAAAAACCATTCCGAACAATTCATCAATACAGCTATTTTTGTCGCTTAGATTACTCTTGGGCAGTCGATCAGCAACTTGTTTTTTTAAAGTACTGTTATTTTTGTCTTTTGAAGACCATAACCCAGGATTTTTTTTCCTAGGTTTGTAAGATTTATTTTTTTCTGTTTTTTTCAATTAAAGCTACCGCATAAGGAATGTCCACTGAAAGAATAGACATATCTTTCAAAGAATAAAACTTGTTTTGATATTTAACGAATGGACCATAACGGCCAATTCCCACCATAATATCTTCATTTGTGCCTGGAAATTGCCCTATAACCTTGGGAAGGCTTAATAAATTTAGAGCAGTTTCTAGACTAACCTCATCAGGCTTCATGCCTTTTGGTAGACCCGCTCTTTTTGGTTTTGATTTATCTTTTGATCCTTGTGGCTTATCTACTTGCAAATAAAAACCATACGGCCCTTTTCTAAGGGAAATATCTTCATCAGATTCATTTTTTCCAAGAATCTTGGGATACTCTTCATTTGTTCTTTGTTCTTTTTGATCATCATCAGCATTAGTTTCTACCAACTCATCTTTACGAATAAAATCACATTCAGGGTATTCTTCACAGCCTACAAAGGCTCCATATTTCCCAACCTTGAGGTGCAGTTTACCTTTTTTGCATTTAGGACAGTTTCTTTCCCCATCAGGGAAAAAATGCTTTGTAAGCTCAGCATCTAAAACATCAAGAACAGTAGAGTTTTTGAGTCCCTTTGTTTCGTCAACAATTTTGTGAAAATGAACCCAAAATTTTTCTAAAACTTTTATCCAGTTTTCTTGACCTGTTGATATGGCATCCAATTCATTTTCAAGTTGGGCTGTAAAGTCGTACTCAACATACTGTTTAAAAAAGTGTTCTAGAAAAGTTGAGACCAACCTCCCCCTTTCTTCAGGAATAAACTGCTTGTTTTTAAGAACAACATACTCTCTACTCTGCAAAACAGAAATAATCGTCGCATACGTAGAGGGCCTACCGATACCTATTTCTTCAAGCTTTTTAACCAATGATGCCTCGGTATAACGAGGAGGTGGTTGCGTGAAGTGCTGTTTAGGATGAATCTTATCTATTAGTATTTGTTGTTGTTCTTTCAGATTAGGTAATTGATTTTCTTTTTCTTGTTCATGATCCGAACCTTCTTCATAAACTTTTAAAAACCCATCAAAGAGGAGTCTTGAGCCATTGGCACGGAGAATAAAATTTGCATCATTTGAAACGATATCTACAGCCATTTGCTCTTTTTGTGCATCCTTCATTTGAGAGGCAATAGCCCTCTTCCATATTAATGAGTAAAACTTAAGTTGCTGAGCATCAAGGTAAGGCTTCATTGACTCTGGCGTTCTAGAAAAATCTGTTGGCCGTATAGATTCATGTGCCTCTTGTGCGTTTTTAACTTTTGATTTAAAAACTCTTGTTTTATCAGGGAGGTATTCAGAGCCAAATTGATTAGAGATTTGCCCACGACAAGCCTGAACAGCTTCTGCAGCCATTTCAATGCTATCTGTTCTCATGTAAGTAATTAAACCTACTGTTTCGCCACCTATATTGATGCCTTCATATAGTTTTTGGGCCGTACGCATTGTATTACTTGAGGACATGCTGAGTTTACGTACAGACTCTTGTTGCAATGTAGACGTTGTAAATGGCGGTTGGGGAGATCTTTTAACCTGCTTCTTTTCGACAGACTTTACAGTAAAAGATTTGCCCTTGATCCCAGCAACAATTTTATCTGCCTGCTCTTGATTTTCAATAGTGAGCTTTTCAATTTTCTCGTTATAGGCATGAATAATTCTTGCTTGGAAAAATTCGGGAACCTCTGTCTTACAATCAGCTGTAATTGACCAGTATTCCTGTGGATTGAAATCTTCAATTTCTGCTTCGCGTGATGTTATCAATCTGAGCGCAACCGACTGCACCCGTCCTGCTGACTTGCTCCCTGGAAGCTTGCGCCAAAGAACAGGAGATAAATTAAAGCCAACCAAGTAATCCAACGCCCGCCTAGCAAGATAAGCATCAACTAATTCTTGATTGATTTTTCGAGGATTCTCTATCGCTTCTAAAACTGCCTTTTTGGTAATTTGGTTAAAAGCCACACGATGAATTTCAACGCCATCGAGTAATTTTTTTTTCTTCAAGGTCTCAAGAACATGCCAAGCAATTGCCTCTCCTTCTCGGTCAGGATCCGACGCAAGATATAAAGCACTAGACTTTTTAACTGCTTGAATAATTTCACGCATTGCTTTTGTAGCAGAGGGTGAATCTTCCCAAACCATTTCAAAGTTTTTATCGGGATCCACAGAACCCACTTTTGAGGGCAAGTCACGGATATGACCGTATGATGCAAGAACTTTAAAGCCTGACCCTAAATATTTTTCAATTGTTTTTGCCTTAGCTGGAGACTCAACTATAACTAACTTCATCTATCTAATAGCTCCTTAATTCTATTCCACAGGCTTTAATGAAACTTCGTTTCCTCTGCCTCTAACAACTTTTCCAGATAACTCTAGCTTACTTAATTCACGAAGAACTTCATCAGGTTGAGCTGGTAACTGGTTTATTAATTCATTTAAATCAACAGGACTGTAACCTAGCAAAGATGTAATGGCTCCTTCAAGATCATTATTGCTATGCATCAACTTTGACTCACCTACATCTTTTTTCTCTGCTTGTTTTGAAATACCTAGGTTTGATGATAACAAGCCCATCACATCCCATGCATTCTCAATAAAATGAGCACCATCTTTCAAAAGCTTATTACTGCCTTTACATCTTGGATCTAATGGGCATCCCGGGACAGCAGCGACTTCTCTTCCCTGTTCAAGAGCATAAGTTGCTGTTAGCAACGATCCCGATTGGCTTGCAGCTTCAATAACAATCACCATTCTTGATAAACCCGAAATAATACGATTACGCCTTGGGAAATTTTGCTGAATAGGCTTATGACCTATAGGCATCTCACTGACGATGAGACCTGTTTCAAGGAACTTAGAAACATATGGAGCATGTTCCAAAGGAAAAATCTGATCTATACCTCCTGCAAAAACGGCAATTGAGCCATTTTCTTGTGCACCTTTATGTGCAGCTAAATCTATGCCACGCGCAAAACCAGAGACTATGGTAAAACCTGACCCACTTAAATGTTTTGCAATTGAATAGGCGATTTTTTGACCAGCGATAGATGCATATCTGGCACCAACAATGGCTGTATTAGGGCGCTCTAAAAGAGCAAGATTGCCCTTTACAAATAAGACTGGAGGTGGGTCCTTTATATCAGCAAGAGTCTGAGGATACTTTGGATCACCTAAGCTAAGAATTGTAACACCTTGTTTTAGGGCTTTTTCAATTTTCCTTTCTGCTTCACCCAAGTTTGGTTTAATTTTATATTTAGGATCATCAAGTATATATTCATATGCTTTTATGGCCGATCCACAACTACTAATCAATGATAGATAAGTTATAGGACCAACTTTAGGTGTTTGACTGACTGCAAGCGCATATAAATTTTCGGGTAATTTTGTCAAGACTTGGCCCTAAAATAGTTTGTAATGTTTTGCTCATGGCGCCAAAATATAATGAGTAGTAAAGCTAAAGAGGTTAAGGTTACAAGTAATGTTAGGCAAAAAACAATTGCAGAAATACAAGCAAATAATGTCGTTATAAGACCTGCTATAAAAGACTGGCGAGTAAGAAGATAAACACTTCCCCAAGTTATTGCCATTCCAATAAAAACAATTTGATTCCAGGCTAGCATCAACCCAAAAAAAGTTGCAATCCCTTTTCCTCCTTTAAAGTTAAGCCATGGACTAAATATGTGCCCCAGTAAAGCCATTGAGCCAACTAGAAACAAGAATGAACAGCTATTGTTATGGGAAACTGCTCCAATCAAATAAATTGCAATCATTGACTTAAGTGCATCGATCAAAAAGGTTGACCCTCCTAAAAAAGGTCCGTAGTTTCGCCAAACGTTTGTAGCACCAATATTACCAGAGCCCTGCAAGCGGATATCTTTTTCATAAAATAGTTTTACTAGTAGAAATCCAGTGGGTAGGGATCCCAATAAAAAACTTAGTAAATAAAACAACAGATCAAACATCAGCCAAGCCCATTTTTAAAAAGCATTGATGTAGGGCTATCGCAGCAGCATTAGATGCATTTAGGGTAGTAAACTTAGAAGAAGTAGCAATGCGTACATGATAATCACAGTTTTCTTTTGTCAGGCGGCGCATTCCAGCTCCCTCAGCCCCGATAATCACTGCAACTTTTTCTGGCAAATCTGTATTGTCAATAGTATCTCCGGATTCATCAAGGCCATAAATCCAGTAGTCATTTTTTTTTAAAGTCTCTAAAGCCGTTGTAAGATTATTCACATAACAAACAGGAACAAATTCTAGAGCGCCAGAAGCAGCTTTGGCGACAGTACTGGTTATGGGCACGGATTGATGTTTTGGCAAAATTAAAGCATCTACACCAAATGCCGCTGCAGATCTTATGATTGCCCCTAAATTTTGAGGATCAGTTATTTGATCTAAAACGCACAAAAGACTTTTCTGCGGAGACTTGATAAAAATATCCTGCAAACTAAAGTATGGTAAAGGTTTAACACTTAATGCTACACCTTGATGGATTGCACCAATAGGAAGTTTTTTCTTAAAGAGCTTAAAATCAACTTCGTGAATTTTTACATTACGCTTTTTTGCTGCATCAATCAGGCTTTGATCGGAAAATTTAGCGTCTAGATATAGTTCAAAACACTCTCTATCAATATTCCTTAAAGCACTCAAACAAGCATGCACACCATAAAGCCAATCAAGTTTTCCTGTTTTTTGCATGTATTATGAACCAACTTCAAGCACTTGAATCAAATCTGTCTGGCCAACTCTCCCAACAGGATTTCCACCTGTGATAATAGCTTTTTCACCTTTTTGTGCGATGTGATTACTTAATATAAAAGTGTTAACTGCTTTAATTAAATGGTCGAATTGGTCATATTCACTGCAAACGTATGAAGTTACACCCCATACCAATGAAAGGCTTCGAGCAGTTTTTAAATTTGGCGTCATCGCGTAAATTGGAACATAACCTCTAAAATGAGACACTCTCATTGCAGTTGCACCAGTTATTGTTGAACAAACAACAGCACAGGCCTGAAAGTTTTCAGCAAGTTGATATGCAGCAGCTGCAATAGCCTCGGATGGTGTAATACTCTCACATCTAATAAAATCTCTTTCAACTTTATGATGTTGACTTGATTCAGTTTCTTTTATGATTTTATCCATAATAGTCACAGACTCACACGGATAAGCTCCAGCCGCTGACTCAGCTGACAGCATAACTGCATCAGCACCATCAAAAACCGCATTAGCAACATCTGAAACTTCTGCCCGTGTTGGAGAAGATGCGCTAATCATAGATTCAAGCATTTGAGTCGCAACAATCACCGGCTTAAAATTTGCACGCGCTTTTGCGATAAGAGTTTTCTGAGCAACAGGAACGTAAGCAAGGTCCATTTCAACGCCAAGGTCACCGCGCGCTACCATTATAGCATCTGCAACTTTAATTATTTCATCAATATCTTGAAGAGCTTGGGGCTTTTCAATTTTTGCCACTATTTTGAATTGATCCCCAACTAGTGCCTTCAAGGATTTAACATCCAATGCTGATTGCACAAATGATTGGGCAATGTAATCCACATCAAGCTTTTTAATAAACTCAATGTCATCTAAATCTTTTTTAGTAAGTGGAGATCTTTTTAGACTGGTATCTGGGATATTAACACCTTTATTATCAGATATCTTTCCAGGCACAACAACAATTGCAGTGAGGGAACTTTGAGAGACATCGACAACCTTAAGCTCAATTTTCCCATCATCTAAAAGCAACCTATGTCCAATTTCTAAACTTTCCATAACTTCAGGATGAGGAAAAGGAATTCGCTGAGTATTGCCAATTTCAGACTTTAAATCTAAAGATATTTTTTGATTCGCCACCAAATTTATTGATGAAGACTCTAGCTTGCCTATTCTTAGTTTGGGCCCTTGGAGATCAGCCAGAATTGCTACATGTCTTTTTTTCTCAGACTCAATTTTACGAATAATATCAACAACATTTGAATGTATTTCGTGCTTTCCATGTGAAAAGTTTAATCGAAAAACATTCACACCTAGGTCAAAAAATTTTTCAATTATTTCCTTAGAACATGAAGCTGGCCCAATAGTGGTAACAATTTTTGTTCTACGGTTCATTGATACCCTCTACTTATTCAGATTTTTCATTGTCGGGAAGGCAATCACATCTCGGATGCTTGATGCATTTGTTAAAAGCATAACAAGTCTATCGATACCAATCCCAAGCCCTCCCGTGGGCGGCATTCCATACTCTAAAGCTTTGATAAAATCTTCATCCATCGGGTGCGCCTCTTCATCTCCCCCTGTTTTTTTTAGCATTTGCTCTTCAAAACGTTTTCTTTGATCTACAGGGTCTGTCAACTCAGAGAATGCATTAGCAATCTCCCAACCATTAACGTATGTTTCAAATCTTTCGGTTAAGCGCTGATCATTTAGGCACTTTTTTGCCAGCGGAGAAACGTCAATCGGGAAATGAGTAACGTGGGTTGGCTGAATCAAATCTGACTCAACTTCATCTTCAAATAGTCTCGCTAAAAGAATACCCCATGTATCTTCTTTGCTTACATTAAAACCCTTTGCCTCAACAACTTTCTGAGCTTCTTGGTCATCTCTGAGCTCTAAAAAATCAATACCTGTCTTATTTTTAACTAGCTCAGCCATGGAAACCCTACGCCATGGGGCACCAAAGTTTAATTCTTCTTTGCCATAAGTCACCGTTGTCGAGCCGCACACCTCCTGTGCAAGCCAAGAAACCAATTCTTCTGTAAGATCCATCATATCTTCAAAGTTTGCATAAGCCTGATATAATTCCAAAGTTGTAAACTCTGGGTTATGCCGAGGAGACAAACCTTCGTTTCTAAAGCATCGATTAATTTCAAAAATACGCTCTGACAAACCGCCAATAATTAATCTTTTTAAATGTAATTCAGGAGCTATACGTAAAAACATATCAGCATGTAATGCATTGTGATGCGTGCAAAAAGGTTTTGCAGCGGCCCCACCCGCTATTGAATGCAGCATGGGCGTTTCGACCTCAATGAAATCTTTCTCAAACAATTTTTGACGTAGTTTTTGTATTAAGGTTGAGCGAGACCGAAGGCGATTTCGAGTTTCTTCATTAGCAATAAGATCTAAATATCGCTGGCGGTAACGCGTTTCGACATCAGTTAAGCCATGATACTTATCTGGAAGCGTTTGCAAAGCCTTTGATAAAAGAGTTACCTTTGTTGAATTAACAGTTAACTCACCCCTCGGAGTTCTTCTGATAATTCCCTGCACACCAATCCAGTCACCAAGATCAAGATCTTTGATGAACTCTAACTCATCTTCAGAAAGGTTTTTTTTGTGCGAAAATATTTGAATATGACTTTCACTATCCTGCAAAACTATAAACATCCCACTATTTCGTATAGCCATAACACGCCCAACAACTGATACGACATCTGATGTAGACTGTTCGCTAGCTAGGTCCGAATAAATATTCTGTAGCTGCTCCAAGCTATGCGATTTTTTGAACCGTGACACATACGGTTCAATGCCAGACTTTTTAAGATTATGTGCTTTAGCTAAACGTATTTCTCTTTGATTTTGGGGTAAAACATCTTCTGTCATTATTTTATTCTCATTTATCGGCTAATTGTTCCAAAAATTTCTTTTAGCTCTCCAGATTCGTATAGTTCTCTGACAATGTCACATCCGCCAATAAACTCACCCTTTACATAAAGTTGGGGGATCGTTGGCCAATCACTATAAACCTTAATTCCTTCACGCAGATCCATATCTTCCAAAACATTTACATCTTTAAACTCGACATCCATTCTTTGCAAAATTTGTGCGACAACACTTGAAAAACCACATTGTGGGAAATCTTTATTCCCTTTCATAAACAAAACAACGTCATTGTTTTTTATTAAAGCATCTATTTGATTTTGAATATTTGTCACCGACTTCTCCATTGAAACTCACAACATATTTATCACGTTTCCCCATAATAATGAAAATCTAATTCTCAACATACGCTTAATCTAGACATCTGATTATGATTATCCTATGTTTTTAATGAATTAAGGAGACATCCATGGAAAATAAACAGCATGAAAAAATGATTATCATTGGCAGCGGCCCAGCTGGCTACACAGCCGCAATATATGCCGCACGCGCAGGGCTAAAACCATTGCAAATTGCTGGTTATGAGCCTGGTGGACAGTTAATGATTACAACTGATGTTGAGAATTTTCCTGGTTTTGAATCAACTATCCAAGGGCCTTGGTTGATGGAGCAGATGCGCAAACAAGCAGAAAATGTGGGAACAAAGGTTATGAATGACCTTGTTAGCAAAGTTGATTTCTCAAAGCGCCCATTTACGGTAGAAACCGATGGTGGCAAATCATACACTGCAGATACTGTGATTATTTCAACTGGCGCAAAAGCGAAATGGCTTGATATCCCCTCAGAAAAAAAGTTCCAAGGCTTTGGTGTTTCAGCTTGTGCAACGTGTGATGGCTTTTTCTTTAGAAATCAAAAAGTGATGATTGTTGGTGGAGGTAACTCAGCTGTTGAAGAAGCCCTATACATGACAAATCACGCCTCCCACGTAACTCTTGTCCATCGCCGAGATCAACTGAGAGCCGAGAAAATGCTGACAGAACGCCTTTTATCTCATGAAAATATATCTGTTATTTGGGATCATGTCGTTGATGAGATTATTGGTGATGAGAACCCTAAAAAAGTAACGGGCGTTAAACTTAAAAATGTCAAAACGAACGAAATGCAAACAGTTGCAGTAGATGGTGTTTTTGTCGCAATAGGACACACACCACAAACAGATCTATTTAAAGGAATTCTTGAGATGGATGAAACCGGCTACTTAATCGTTAAACCAGGGTCAACAGAAACGGCAATCCCTGGTGTATATGCTGCGGGCGATGTACAAGACAAAGTATATAGACAGGCCGTGACAGCAGCCGGCCAAGGATGCATGGCTGCTTTGGATGCTGAAAAGTATCTTCAAACATTATAGTAGCTTTTTATTTAGAAGATTTTCTCAGTCGCCCCTTGAAGCCACGCGCGTTCATTTTCATCTAAAAAGCTCTTATGGGCTTCAAAAACTTTCTTGTGGTAGTCATTCAACCACTCTTTTTCATGTGATTGAAGAAGAGCATTATCAATTAAAGATCTTTCAAAAGGCGCAAGAGAGAGTGTTTCAAAAGATAAAAAATTTTGGTTAGATTCACTTTTTTTCACAACCATCATATTTTCAAGCCTTATCCCATAATTATTTTCTTTGTAATATCCAGGCTCGTTGCTAAAGATCATTCCCTCTTCTATAGGTGGCTGGGATCGCGATCTTGGACTGATTGAGACAGGCCCTTCATGTACATTAAGCCTATATCCAACACCATGGCCCGTTCCATGGCCGTAATCAAGACCTTCTTGCCATAAAAATTGCCGGGCTAAAATATCAAGATTAATGCCCGAAACATCTTTCGGGAACTCCGCTTGAGCCAGGGCAATATGCCCCTTTAAAACCAAGGTATATCTTTTTTTTAAATTTTTTGAGGGTGACTCGCCTAAGAAAAGAGTACGAGTTATATCTGTTGTTCCATTAGTATATTGCCCTCCTGAATCAAACAAATAAACGTTATTTCCTTCTAAAATCACATTATCTTCCTCTAAAAAACTATAATGAGGAAGAGCAGCATTAGCACCTACAGCTGAAATTGTTCTAAAACTTGGACACAGATACTCTGGTGACTTTTTCCTGAACTGTTCAAGAACTTCTGAAGCAGAAGATTCTGTGATCACTTCTTGTAGGTAATGCTTTTTTATATAATGTATAAAGCGTGTTACAGCCAATCCATCAGCAATATGACATTCTCTCATATTGCTCACTTCCACAGCATTTTTTCTGGCTTTAGGCAGGCTGTAGAAATCTTCACCTAACTGGTAAGAAACGCCATATCTTTCACATATTTCTCGAACAGCTTCAGGCACATGAGCCAAAGGCAAATATAAATTATCACAAGATTGAATATAAGAATCGAATTCAGACCAATCTTTAAATATAACCATTTCAGAAAATGTATTCAAAATATCCTTAGGGATTTGTTCAATAAATGTGAAAACCACCAACCTGCCAGATGGATTTAAAAACGTGTAATTAAAAAAAACCGGGGTATATTCCAAATCATAACCGCGCATATTTAAAAGCCAATTACTGGCTGTCACATCACAAATAAGCGCAGGTATATTAATTTTTTTTGCCTTCAAAACCTCTATTAGTATGTTTATTTTTTGAGGCACATTACATCCCGACTCAGCCTCACTAAGATCATATGCTTTTCTTTTGGTTGTTTCAGGCTTGTCCACCCAAATTTTGTCTATCAAGTTTTCAGCCAAAGACACTAAAGTAAAATGATTATTTTTTACAATCTGCTTAAAACCCCTTATTTCAGCACATGAGTGTAGCCATGGATCAAAGCCAATTTTATCACCTTCTTTTAAATTCTTTTGTAACCATGTTCTGATTGCATTTTCTTTTAACAAGGTTACTTGAAAATCCCCGGGGGATACTTGCTGTTTAGCTTGCGTTATGTAACGGCTATCAACAAAGAGAGCAGACTTTTGATGCGTTACGATGACATATCCAGCCGAACCTGAAAAACCTGTTAGCCACTGAATCCTTTTTTGGTCCTCAGGTAAATATTCATTTTGAAACTTATCAGCCATTGGAACAAGAAGAACATCTATCTTCTGTTGGATCATCAACCTTCTAAGATCAGTTAATTTTGAATTATGCATCTATATTGCTTTTTTCAAAAACAAGTGTCGCCCACTCTCCAACCACGAAGTTATCACACAACTGAAAACCAACGGATTCATATGCTTTTCTTACTTCCTTTTCCTGCCAGTTCAAAAGACCCGACAAAACAACAACCCCATTTTTTGAACAATGCGTATACATTTGGCTTGCAAGTTCTATTAATGGACCAGCCAGAATATTTGCAATAATCAAATCAAATTCTCTGGTGTTAATTTGAACAAAGCCATCGGAAAAAATCGATTGAATATTAGAAGTCTTGTTCGTGATTGCATTTTCCTGCGTTGTTTTAACGGCAAAATGATCAAAATCGGCAGCAGTAATACTTGAGCTTGGCCATAACTTTGATGCGGCAATAGCTAAAATGCCCGATCCACATCCAAGATCTAAGATATTAGCAAAAGAGTACTTTTCTTGGAGACGTGAAAGACCATGCAAACATCCCTTAGTCGTTTCATGCTCTCCACTACCAAAAGCCATTGCTGCATTTAGCTCAATGTTGATTTTATCATTAGGAAGCTTTTCATTGTAAAAACTTGGATAAATAAAAAAACGATCACAAATGATTGGCGGAAATTGCTTTCGATTTTCCAAGAGCCAATCTTTAGAAGGTAACTCTTTCAAACTAATTTCATCATATGACAGATCAAATATTGCCAGTTTTTCTTGTATAAGACCCCTGATTTGTTGAGCGTCAGCATGTTGAACCTCTGGCGTTATCATAATTTCAAGTTGGAGATTTTCTCCTTCATGATCATGCGGCCAATAAAAAGACACATCAAGGTCTTCCAATGCTGATTGGTAAAAATCAACCTGCTCCGAATTGGCACTGATAAGCAGTGACCAAATTCGATCTGATAAACACGGTTCTAATTGCACAATAATATCTCTAGTTTGTTTTTTTTAAAAAGCCTTCAAGGATTTTTTTTGGACCTGTATGCTCAAAAGTAACATCAACTTGTTCGCCAGAAATATAGGTAACATATCCATAACCAAATTTAATATGAAATACTCTTTCGCCAACAGAAAATTTTTTATGAGAAGTAGGCGTTATAGTAGGCATATCACCTTTTAGTCTTTGGAATGATGAAGGAAGTTCTATGATATTTTCTTGGGGTAAATCTCTAATAAATCTAGACGGAGGATTCGAACTCCACTGCCCAAAAAAATATCTATTCAACGCAAAAGATATAAATGCTTTTTTTCGGGCACGCGTTAACCCAACATATGCCAATCGCCTCTCTTCTTCTAGATCATTAGCCTGGCGACTTCTTTCAGATGGAAACACGCCTTCTTCCCAACCAGCTAAAAAAACGTAATCAAATTCTAATCCTTTGGCACTATGGATAGTCATGATAGTCACATTACTTTTATCAAATCCTTGTGTATTTTCCATAACCAGGCTTACATGCTCAAGGAACTCCTCTAATGTTTCATAGTCTTTAACAGCTCGCACTAACTCTTGGACATTCTCCGTTCTACCGCGAGATTCGAGGGTGTTTTGCTTATTCCAATAGTCCATATAGCCTGAGGATTTAACAACATGCGAAACAAGATCAGGCAGTGTATTATTCGAAGAAAAGTCACGCCACTTATCAAGTTGGGTAAAAAATTCTTTTAACTTCTCTGCTCCTTTTCCTTTAAGCTGCCCCTCTTCAAGTAACACTCTGGCGGCATCAGAAAAAGAACAGTTTTTTTCTCTGGAAAATAGATGGATTTTCTGTAATGTCGCAGTGCCTATTCCTCTTTTTGGCACATTGATAATTCGCTCAAAAGCTAGTCCATCTTTGTCATGCGCTATAAGCCTTAGGTACGCGAGCACATCTCTAATTTCTTGGCGCTCGTAAAACCTAAATCCACCGATTATTCGATGTGCGATCCCCATTTGTAAAAAGCATTCCTCAAATTCCCTGGTTTGGAATCCCGCTCTGACAAGAATTGCAATAGATGATAAATCAATCTTTTGCCTTTGAAGGTTTTCTATTTCTTCCGCAATCCACCTTGCTTCTTCCCGGGCATCCCAGGTACTTTTTACATGAACTTTTTCTCCCTCTCTTTCATCAGTCCAAAGCGTTTTTCCAAGTCTTTGTTGGTTTTTGGCAATAAGCGCCGAAGCAGCAGAGAGTATGTGGTGCGTAGATCTATAATTTTGCTCAAGCCTAATGACTTTTGCGCCCTGAAAATCTTTTTCAAACCTTAAAATATTAGCAACTTCAGCACCGCGCCACCCATAAATAGATTGATCATCATCACCGACACAACACAGATTTCGATGTTTTTGAGCGAGAATACTAACCCAAAGATATTGAGCAACGTTGGTATCTTGGTATTCATCAACCAAGATATATTTAAAGCGCTCTTGGTAGTCTTTCAATACATCAGTATATCTTTGAAAAAGCACAAGATTATTAAGAATCAAATCACCAAAATCCATTGCATCAAGAGCCAATAATCTTTGCTGATAGATTTTATAGATATCTAACGCTTGTTCATGCACCTCACTTATTAAATGACTTAAGGTGACTTTCTCAGGAACCAATCCTCTATCTTTCCAACTTTCAATAAATCCCAAAAACTGTTTACAAAGTTCTTTACTGTGCGCTTGGTTAGTATCTTTTAGTATTTGGCGAATCAACCTAAGTTGATCATCCGTATCAATGATATTAAATCTCTCAGAGTAACCCAGCAACTTTGCATGTCGCCTCAAAATTTTTGCGCTTATAGAATGAAAAGTCCCAAGCCACAAACCAGAGGCCATTTGTCCAGAATGATCTGTAACACGCGTGCGCATTTCACTGGCTGCCTTATTCGTAAAAGTCACAGCTAAAACCTCAGAAGGCCAGGCCTTCCCTTCAAAAAAAATGTGATTGATGCGATGGACCAAAACTCGGGTTTTGCCAGTACCCGCACCAGCCAAAATAAGAAGTGGGCCATCTAAATACTCGACAGCTTCACGTTGCGGGCTATTAAGCGACCTCAAGTGCTGAGGAGTTTCATTTTTCTTTGTACAAAGTGAAAACTCAGAAGACATCAATTCACTAATTTTTCAACTGCTTGTTTTATTCTCTCTAAAGCTTTTTTGATATTTTCCTCACTGGTAGCAAAAGATAGCCTTAAATGACCTGGCTGTCCAAATGAAGATCCAGGCACAGTTGCCACACGCGCTTCTTCAATAAAATATTCACAAATATCAAAATCTGAAGTTAGTACTTTGCTCTGAGGTGTTCTTAATCCAATTAATTTACTTACATCTGGAAACATGTAAAATGCACCTTCAGGCTCTGGACACAAAACTCCATCAATACCATTTAACATTTCCATCATTAAACCTCGTCTTGCCCCATAGGCTTCTCTGAATGACACAAGACAGTCTTGTGGACCTGTGAGCGCTTCTAAAGCAGCATATTGACTTACGGTTGTTGGATTAGATGTGCTCTGAGATTGCAACTTGCTCATAGCTTTGATCAAGGCCTCTGGCCCGGCTGCATAACCTATTCGCCACCCTGTCATAGCATATGCTTTAGAAATTCCATTTAAAGTCAGAGTTCTGCTTTTTAATTGCGGCGCAGCCTCTGCAAAGCTGACAAATTGACTTTCACCATAATTTAAATGTTCATAAATCTCATCAGACATCACATGAACTTTTGGGTGTTTTGAAAGTATGTTGGCAAGCTGTTGATATTCGTCAGCTGAATAAATAGCACCACATGGGTTGCTTGGGGAATTCAGCATAAGCCACTTTGTTTTATCTGTTAAGGCTTTATCTAAAAGGTCAGGAGTTAATTTGAAACTTGGGCAAAAAACTTCAACCGGAACACCGCCAGCAACCACAACTATGTCTTTATATGAAGGCCAATAAGGAGTTGGTATGATAACTTCATCGCCAGGATTAATTGTCGCCATCATTGCCGCATAGATGCCAAATTTAACGCCTGGAGTTACAAGAACTTCGCTCAATTCATAATCAAGATTATTTTCGTTTTTAAATTTTTTTTGAACAGCTTTCTTTAGTTCCGGAATACCATCAATGTTTGTGTATTTTGAGGCACCTCTCGCTAGGGCTTCTACTGCAGCTTTTTTTATAAAACCCGGCGTATTAAAATCTGGCTCTCCAGCGCTCAAGCTAATGATATCAATGCCAGAAAGCCTGAGCTGATTTGCTTTTTGCGTTATGGCAAGGGTTGCCGAGGGCTTGATTTGTTGAATTCTGTGAGATAAAAATGACATACTTTTTAAAACTTTTAAAGCATACTATCAAAGAAACTCCTTAAAATAGAAGCTTTTAATTGGTTCATATTTTAAAAATGCACTATGCTTATTGCAAACTCATTGAACAATTTAAAAGCTTATTTAGGAACGTACTTTTACGATGAAAAAAATACACATCTTTTTAATTTTGATCGCGGTTGTTGGAATGGTCTTTATCTTCAATCAAGTAGCGACCCACAAAACACAATCCAAGAGCCGATCTACAGAAAAACCTCTTATTGTTGGATCATTCAAACTTATTGATCAAAACAATGTTGTCCGCACCAGCTCTAGCTTCGGCAACAAATACCTTCTTGTTTATTTCGGATACAGCTATTGCCCTGATATATGCCCTACAGCTCTCTCAAACATAACAATAGCACTTGAAAACCTCGGACGTAAAAATTCCAAACTTCAACCAATTTTTATTTCCGTAGATCCACCTCGTGACACACCAGGAGATCTGAAAATTTATATGGAAAATTTTCACAAAAACTTTGTTGCTTTGACTGGCAATCAAAAACAAATCGACGAAGCCAAGAAATCATATCGGGTTTACTCTAATAAGGTGGATCCCGAGAAATCACAAACCACAGATTACCTAATAGATCACAGTTCTATCATTTATTTAATTTCTCCAAGAAGCGAAATGATTGCACACTTTAACCACTCAACTAATCCCGATCAAATTGCAAAGGTTATTTCAGAGAAAATCAAATAATTATTTTGCTTAGCCCCTGTAAATATTAAGCTGTGTTGCTTTTTAGTCTCCATATTGATATTACCTAAAATATGCATAACACTAATGAAATAGAAGTCACTTTTCCCGATAAAAGCCAAAGGTCTTATCCATCAGGAATTACAGGGCTTGAAATAGCTCAGGGGATCAGCCCAGGCCTTGCGAAAAAAGCGATGTTTGTTCTTGTTAATGATCAACAATGGGATTTAACGCGCGCAATAGAAGAGGATGCAAAAGTTGAAATAATTACACGTGACCATAAATTAGCTCTTGAAATTATTCGCCATGACACTGCTCATATTCTCGCTGAGGCAGTGAAAGAACTCTATCCTGAAACCCAAGTCACGATAGGGCCAGCTATTGAAAATGGTTTCTATTACGATTTTTATAGAGAAAAACCATTTACGCCAGAAGACTTTCCCATAATTGAAAAACGTATGGCAGAAATAGTTGATCGTGACGAAAATCTAACCCGGCATGTTTGGTCACACGACAAAGCAATTGATTACTTTGAGTCAATTGGTGAAACTTTCAAAGCTGAACTTATCCGTGACTTACCTGGCAGTGAAGAAATTTCAATATATCAACAAGGTGATTTTATTGATCTTTGTAGAGGGCCGCACCTTCCTTCAACAAAGAAAGTTGGTAAATCTTTTAAGCTAATGAAGTTAGCAGGCGCTTATTGGCGTGGAGACTCAACCAAGCCACAACTTCAACGAATTTATGGAACTGCCTGGAGAGATGACAAAGAGCTAAAAAATCATCTTAAGTGCCTTGAAGAAGCTGAAAAACGTGACCACAGGAAGCTGGGACAACAGATGGATCTGTTTCACTTTCAAGAGGAAGCCCCTGGATCTGTATTTTGGCATCCGAGAGGTTGGAGCCTATACCTAAACTTTCAAAAATTTATTCGTGAGAAAATTTCAAAAAATGGATACTCAGAAATCAACACGCCACAGCTACTTGATCGCAAGCTGTGGGAGAAGTCTGGTCACTGGGAAAAATATCATGAGAACATGTTTGTGACCCAAACAGAAGACGAAAGAGTTTTTGCCCTCAAGCCCATGAACTGCCCTTGTCACGTTGAAATGTTCAAAAAAGGCATTAAAAGCTATCGTGACTTACCCTTAAGACTCGCAGAATTCGGCTGTTGTCATAGATATGAGCCATCAGGAGCCTTACATGGACTGATGCGAGTACGCGCCATGGTGCAAGACGATGCCCATATTTTTTGCACCCCTGAACAAATAAAGTCTGAAACTGCTAGATTCTGCACATTGCTTTTTGATGTATATAAAGATCTTGGATTTCATGATGTGAAAATTAAGTTTGCAGATCGGCCAGAAAAAAGAGCCGGATCAGATGCAACCTGGGATCAAGCTGAACAGGCCCTCAAAGGAGCCATTGACTCGCTTGATCTTGATTATGATCTTAACGAGGCAGATGGTGCTTTCTACGGCCCAAAACTTGAATTTTACATTAGAGATGCCATTGGCAGATCATGGCAATGTGGCACCCTACAACTCGATTTTGTTTTGCCAGAGAGACTTGGTGCAAAATATATTGATCAAAACGGAGACCAGAAAATACCGGTGATGCTCCATCGAGCTATCCTCGGCTCATTAGAGCGTTTCATAGGTGTGTTTTTAGAGCACAATGCCGGTCATATCCCTTTGTGGTTATCTCCTCTACAAGTCGTCGTAGCACCTATAACCAAGAATTTAAATAATTATGCTCAAATAGTCGTTGAAAAACTTAGGAAATCTGGTATCGAATGCGATCATGACCTTAGCAACGAGAAAATCAATTATAAAATCAGAGAACACAGCAACAAAAAAATCCCGTATATTTTTGTTCTTGGCCCACGAGAAGAAAAGAATAAACAAGTTTCTGTTCGCAAACTTGGTCAACAAAGCTCTGAAACCCTTGATTTAGATCTCGCTATCGATAAACTAGTTGATGAAATAAAAACAAAAGGAAAAATATGATCACTGCAACAGGAGGACATCATTAGTCGTTTCGCTCCCCCCAAGCCCTCAAGCGGGCCTCGAATGAACAATCAAATAAAAGCAGAACGAATTAGGCTGATAAATCAAGATGGAGAAATGCTTGGCGTTGTGTCCATCTCCCAGGGCGTTGAAAAAGCCAAAATGTTGGGATTAGACCTTGTTGAAATATCTCCTAATGCAGATCCGCCCGTTTGCAAAATTTTAGACAGCGGTAAATATAAATACGAGCTACAAAAGAAAAAGGCAGCTGCAAAGAAAAACCAGAAGGTTATCGAAGTTAAAGAAATTAAATTGAGACCTGTTACTGGAGAAAATGACTATCAAGTTAAGCTAAAAAAAGCACACAGTTTTCTTCAAAGTGGCAATAAAGTTAAAGTCACGCTTCGTTTTCGTGGTCGAGAAATAGCTCACAAAGAGCTAGGTGAAAAAATCCTAAAAAGATTTGAGGCTGATTTAGAAGAAGTTGGAAAAGCTGAATTCCCTTTAAAAGCGGATGGAAAGCTTCTTCATATTATATTAGCGCCACACAAGCCCGCGTGATTCGCAAATGAAAAATAAAGGTAAGACAGTTGCACGCCTCTCAGCAATACAAGCTCTATACTTAAAAGATAGCCAAGAGCTCGCAGCCGACGATGCCTATAATGAATTTTTAGCATATCATTTGCCCACAAAATCTCACCAAGACTTAGTTGCCCCAGATATTGAGCTTTTGAAAAAAATATTTTATGGGATCTTGGCTCGCAGAGAGGAAATCCATCAACTTATAAAGGATAACCTCCCCCCAGAGTGGCATTTTGATCGCCTGGAGGTAATGCTTAAAATTATTCTTGAATGCGCATGTTTTGAAATTATTAGCTCTTTAGACCTGCATGCAAAAATTATTCTTAATGAATATGTAAACATTGCATCATCATATTTTTCACAGAAAGAAACTGTATTTGTTAATGGCGTCTTAAATTCAATTGCAAGGAAATATCGCCCTGAATCTTTCGCACAAAATTAACTATAATCAAGATGCCTATTGATCAATTTAGTCAAATTTTCTTGCAGAAACTTGAAAAATTTGTCAGAAGTGAAAAGTCGATTTTATTAATTATAATGAGGAACCCATGGACACTATATCTCTAATCATTCTAGTTTCTGGCATTATTGCTTTAGGCTACGGCTTTTTTGTTTCTAGATCTATTTTAGGTCAACCGCAAGGAACACCAAAAATGCAGGAAATTGCCCAGGCAATTCAAGAAGGTGCTGCAGCCTACTTAAACAGGCAATATCGGGCCATCACACTCGTGGGAATTGTTATTGCAGCACTCATATATTTTACACTAGGCATTCATGTTGCAGTGGGTTTTGCTATTGGTGCCGTTTTATCAGCGCTTGCAGGATATATTGGCATGAATGTTTCAGTTAGAGCAAATGTCAGAACAGCTGAAGCAGCAAGAACAAATATCACAAAGGCCCTCGCAATTGCATTCCAATCAGGAGCTGTAACTGGTTTCCTTGTTGTTGGACTTGCTCTATTAGGGGTATTTTCTTACTACATGGCGTTATCTGAACAAAATACGTCACGCTACGTTATTGAAGCACTTGTAGGGTTAAGTTTTGGGGCCTCACTTATTTCCATATTTGCTCGACTTGGTGGTGGGATTTTCACCAAAGGCGCTGATGTTGGTGCCGACCTTGTAGGTAAGATTGAAGCTGGTATCCCTGAAGACGACCCACGTAACCCAGCAGTTATTGCCGACAATGTTGGCGACAATGTTGGTGACTGTGCTGGTATGGCTGCTGAT
>DLRV01000030.1:0-1241 GCA_002500565.1 Holosporaceae bacterium UBA7879 | reverse complement strand
ATGGCTGCTGATTTATTTGAAACCTACGTTGTTACAATTGTTGCAACAATGATGCTTGGTGCCATCTTTTTTGATGGGGTGTTTGAGAAGCATGCCATGATTTACCCTCTATTGATTGGAGGAGCTTGTACTGTTGCAAGTGTTATTGGCACCTTCTTCGTTCGTTTAGGGAATAATCAGAACGTTATGCAAGCTCTCTACAAAGGTTTAATTGCTAGCGGTGTCTTGTCTTTTATTTTCATTCTTGGAGCAACACACATGCTCTTTGACAATCAAGCATGGATACAAACAAATGGCCTTTCAATCAATTTCTGGAATATGACCTACTGCAGCTTGATAGGCCTTGCGGTAACTGGCCTGCTGGTTTGGATTACAGAATATTACACTTCAACAAGCTATAGACCAGTTAAAAGTGTTGCGAAAGCATCTGAAACGGGGCATGCAACCAACATTATTCAGGGCCTGGCCATATCAATGGAATCAACTGCACTTCCGATTATTGTTATCGTCGTTGCTATTTTACTTGCAGCACATATTGGTGGTTTGTACGGCATTGGAGTCGCTGCAACAACAATGCTATCTCTTGCTGGTATAATTGTTGCTTTGGATGCCTATGGCCCTGTTACGGATAATGCAGGCGGTATTGCGGAAATGTCTGAACTTCCTTCAGAAGTACGGAAAGTCACAGACGCCCTAGATGCTGTTGGAAACACAACAAAAGCGGTAACCAAAGGATATGCAATTGGCTCAGCGGCTCTTGCTTCTCTTGTTTTATTTGCTGCTTATAATCAGGATATTAGTCACTACTTCCCATCTCTAAGTTTAGACTTTAGCTTAACAAACCCTTATGTTGTAATTGGCTTGTTCTTAGGCGGCATGCTTCCATACCTCTTTGGCGCAATGGGAATGATGGCTGTTGGTAGAGCCGGTGGACAGGTCGTTGTTGAAGTAAGACGCCAGTTTAAAGAAATTAAAGGCATTATGAGTGGAGAAACAAAGCCCGAATATGGTAAGGCTGTTGATCTTTTGACTAAGGCTGCCATCAGAGAGATGATTCTTCCATCACTCTTGCCAATACTAGCCCCCATAGTTCTTTACTTTGTCATTTCTCATCTTCTGCCTTTTGCTGGTAATAAAGAAGCATTTGAAGCACTTGGTGCAATGTTGCTTGGAACAATTGTGACAGGAATCTTTGTGGCAATCTCCATGACATCAGGTGGTGGTGCATGGGATAATGCAAA